>JAQXIP010000022.1 GCA_029007845.1 Clostridiales bacterium | reverse complement strand
CAGACTCCTTCTCCCAGGCTTTCACCCTCCCTGGTTCGCTTTAAGGGAACTTCCGCATTACTTCTCTTCGTCATCGCCTTTTACCATATCTTCATTTATAGCATGGGAATCTCCATTTGTCAACCCGCAGCAATACCTGGTGTGAACCATTCGCACGCGTGAACTGTAACTATTTTTTATAAATCTCCGCCGTTTTATTGCCCTTCGCCTGGTTTCCTTTCACCTTAAACTTCGACTGTAATAAACAGATTCCAATCCCTTTATTTCCAGTTACCTTGTTGTTGGAGATCGTTCCCCTGGAAGAAGTGGCACAGATTCCATGCCTGCTGTTGCCGGCAACCTTATTACCAGCGACAGTAACATTTGCCTTCTGGTATAAATTCAGCCCGTTTCCCTTATTACCAGACACGGTATTATTGCTGATCACCGCTTTGGAACCGTCAACATTGATTCCGTGTCCAGCGTTTTTGGATACGGTATTCTTTTTGCATGCTGCACTTGCCCCGGCAGTTACAGAGATTCCAATATTTTTACAGGAAGTGACCTTATTATAAGCAACTGTGATTTTACTGGTTTTGCATCCGTTTACAGTTATCCCGTTCTGGCCGGATTTGGTGATTGTATTTCCGGAACCTTTCTTTCCAATCTGGCAGGATGAAGAGCCATTTAAAATGGCAATTCCGGTAGACTTACAGCCGGATATCTGATTGCTGTATGCATTGACTTTTGCATTTTCGGAACCAATCCCATAGATCATGCAGGACGTAATCTTATTTTTCGTAAGGGTGGCCGAAGAACCATCTGCCACCATAATTCCTGCCCGTTTTGTCTTGGTAATCTTATTATCCGAAATCACATTATCTTTGCTTTTACTTCTAATAGAAATTCCGTGTCCAATAATCTGATAGCCAGATGACGCGCCGATTACATTTTTTGAAATCTTATTCTTGTTGCTGGCAATCAGGCAGATGCCATTGGACGGCGCACTTTTTGCATTTAAGGTAATCTTTGACACTGTATTGCCGGTGACGGTTATTTCATCTGCATAGTTGAGGAAGATTCCGTGGGCGGCGGATGTAATCTTGTTATTGGATATCACTCCGTCCTTTATCCGGTAAGTAACACCGCCTGCCTCCCCGCCAAACAGATAGATGCCGTAGGAGTTACTCTGGTTCTCGGATAGTTTTGTCTCTATGGTATTCCCTGTAATTTTTATATCTGCCTCAGCGGATACTTTTGAAACCGTTCCCTGATTTGGCTGGTAAAAATTTTCTCCTTCCAGGTTATAATACCGGAAATCAACGCCGCTTCCCACATTGGTCATTTTATTATTCTTTACCACAAAATTTTTAAAATTCATGGCAAGAACTGCCTGTTTATCAATATCGGAAAACTTACAGTTCTCAATCATAATATTCTGGTAATACACACCATATACTGCGGAATGTGCACCAATTCCCCGGCTCAGACCGTCAAAGGTACAGTTTTTCACCAGCACATTTTTCTCGCAGGTATCGTCATAATACCCGTATTCTCCGGCAATATTCTCGCTGTGGCAGATATCAAACTGGACTGCTTCTTTGTTATTTCCGCCTACATATTTTTTGAATGTGCAGTTTTCAATGGTTATGTCGGACACCCCACAGAAGGACATATGATGTCCATCCATATTTCCGTCTACCACCACATCTTTTACATACACATTTTTTCCATGCCCAAAACGGATGGCGGTAGATTCCTGACCCGGCTTGTAATCCTTGATATCCGTATACCAGATTCCACCTTCAATCACAATATTGGAAGCGCCGGTGTATCCGTTATAGAATTCTCCATTTCCATTGCTTTTGATCATGCACTGGTTTGGATAGTTTTTGATCAATCTGGAATCTTTTTTCAAGGAAAGCCAGGTGTTGCTATAGATAAACAGATGCTTATCCAGCCGGAAATCGCCGGAAGGAATCTGAATCTGATACATGGTATCCTTGTCATAATGTTCTTTGGCGTAATTAAGCGCGCTCTGTATCGCCGAAGACACATCACTGTTCCCTGTGGCATCTAAGTCTGTTAATGTGATCACCGCCAGCTTTTTATAAGAGATCGAACAGCCGTTGATGCCCTTTTCATCACTGGATGCCTTCATTGTTCCAGTTTTACTTTCTTCCTTCACCGTAAAATTCTGGTTGTCCTTTTTCACGGCCTGTGCCTGGATCACTGCACTGTTTTTCTCTGCCGCTGACGCATCCACCTTCATCTGTGCCGGCATATATGCCATCATTCCACAAACACTGGCTAATAGGACATAGCCTGCTACCTTTTTTATTTGCTTTGTTTTTTTCATTTTCTTTTTCCCACTCACCTTTTATACATATTTTTTCTAATTTTAACAAATATCATCTGCATTGTCAAATCATCCGTGCAAATATACTTGTATGGAAAACGAGTTAATTAATCATCCAGATATGTCTCCAATTCCTCCACAAGTTCAAACATTCTTGTCACAGGAACCATTGCAGAAGGGGCTGTTATTCCCGATTCAATACATTCCATATATGCATTTCTTGCTCTTTTTTTTGCATTATTTACTGACCCCAGTTCCATTAATTTATCGTATAAATCTTCTCGAACCTTTGAATAGTCAAAATATTTATTTAGTATTTCAATATACTGCTCCCTTCCATTATCAGAAGCATAATTCTGAAAGTGTAACAAAAACCACAACTCCACACTCTCATTTGACCACGCTGTAGCCATGCATACATCTTTTCTTGCTTCCGCTTCAAATTGCGTATTATCAAAACTATCTAACGGAAAATCATCCTTATCATAAACCAACCAGAATTTTTGATATTTTTTCCATACCCCTCGGGCTATTTTTTTATCTACAAAACGAATCAGACTTTGTGTATTTCTACCTGTTCCATACACTTCTATATGATTTTCCTTTGTAATATCTTTATATTTTGCATTAATTTTTGATACAAATCCGCGCAAATAATTCGGCTCTGTTTTCACTCCTTCACTAACAATCATAGTATAAGGAGGCAACATTTTCTTCGTATCCATTTTGCTTTCTTTGGCTTTCATCTTTTCTTCGATTTTTTTCAATTCACTTTTCTTTTTCGGTTTCAGACTCAATTTGTCACCTCCCAGTTCACAATACGCTTGAGATATGGGTCTGCACCGTATCGTCCTTCCAAATACTGCTTGCTATAAATCTCATCATTCCGTGTCTTTTTGCCATTCTCCTTGCGGAAATCTACAAGCGAATATAAAACCGATTCATCATGACTATTTATAGCAGAAAACCATATTTCATCCCTTCTAAACACCTTATTGCTCATAGTTGTCATATCATGAGATGTAAACAGCATTTGCGCCCCTTTCAGATTAACTTGTTGATCTGTGAACAATTCGATGATTCTCTGCAGCAAAGCTGGGTGAAGTTTTGCATCTAATTCATCAATCACAAAAAATCTTCCTTTATCTATACCCGATAAGATAACTGGCAGGATACTGAAAATTTTACGGGTTCCACTAGATTCTTCATGAAATTTCAATTCTTTACATAATCCATTCTCTAATTTATGTTTCGTATAAACTTCCCGAACATTTCCATCCTCTTCGTACTCTATACGAACATCTGAAATATCAATTCCCATGCTTTGCATCACATTAAGAATTCTTTTCTTATCCCGTTCAAGCGATTTAACAAAAATTGTACGGTCGCGAGTTGGCATATCAAAATTAATGGTCTGTATGTTATAAAAGAAACGAAGTGCATTATCTATTTTTTTAATATTTTTGAACATTCCAATATACGATAATAATGGTAACCCTTCATTCATATTTTCAATGTCTAAACCATCTAATTCATCACACAAGTACACTCCTTCTTCATCTCTCTCAAACAATGCATCCGTATTCCCCTCTATATCTTCAATATACAAATTCTCCTCCACCACGGAATCTTTCATAATCTTAAGCTCGTATCGGTACTTATCGCTATCCATCTGAAACAGAATGCTATATTCCGTAGGAATATCTTTCCCTGCATTATCCCATTTATAAAATGATGATTCCTCATTTTTGACCGATACATTTTTTTTAATTTCGTCCATGGAAAGATCTGCCAGCATTTCATTTTTTTTCTTCATAAACGCAAGCTGGGTAAGCGGTGATAATACAATGTTTTGAAGCGATTTTATCGCCATGAGAACGCTGCTCTTACCACCACCATTTGGGCCATATATAGCACACACTGGCAATAATTCCGTTTCTCCTCCATGCAATAAGGTATCTTCAAACTCAGATATAGGCTTTGCAATAAATCCAATCGTAGCCTCATTTTTATATGATCTAAAATTGCTAAAAGAAAATTCATAAAACATAGTACACCTCCGTGAGATTTTTTCTCATACATATTTTATACCACATAATTCAAGGTTATTCAAGAATATGTGAGATTTTTTCTCACGTCAATCAAATGTTTTTTCCTTCTAAATCAATTACTCAAACTTCCCACATGTAAATCCATGATTCATCGGTCCACTGCCTTTTCCTAAATCAAGCATCGCCCCCAGTGCCCCTGAAAGATATTCTTTTGCCTTCCAGACCGCCTCTTCCAGCGGATACCCTTTTGCCAGATTCGATGCGATGGCGGAGGATAAGGTGCAGCCGGTTCCGTGGGTGTTTGGATTTGGAATCCGCTTTCCATAAAACCACCGGTAATGCTCTCCATTTTCTTCCCAATATAGTAAATCATTGGCATCATTTAATTGATGGCCCCCCTTGCATAATACGGCACAGTGATAGCTTTGGCAGATTTTTCCTGCTGCCTGGACCATATCCTGTGCCGACTGGATCTTCATTCCGGACAGCACTTCTGCCTCAGGAATGTTGGGAGTTAACACCGTGGCCAGAGGGAACAGTTCCCGCTTTAGTGTATCAATCGCTTCCTCACTAATTAGTTTTGCTCCGCTGGTGGCTACCATCACCGGGTCCACCACAACACACCCCGCTTGATATTCCTTTAATTTAGCAGCAATCATTTCGATCAGTCCGCTGGAAGAAACCATGCCAATCTTTACCGCATCCGGTACAATATCGGTAAAAACTGCATCGATCTGCTCACCCAAAAATTCCGGTGTCACTTCCATAATGTCAGTGACACCGGTTGTATTCTGCGCAGTCAAAGCGGTGATAGCACTCATGGCATACACTCCATTTGCCATCATCGTCTTAATATCAGCCTGTATTCCTGCACCACCGCTGGAATCGCTTCCGGCAATGGTTAATGCCGTTTTTAACTTCATCGTTTTTCTCCTCATCCATTTCCAAAAAATGTGATGCCACAAACTTTTAAGGATTTGTGGCATTTTATCTGCACTATAAAATATAGTATATTCCCATTCTCCTTTCTTAGCAAGGGCTTTTATTCCTCCCTTAACAGTTCCACTATTTTATCATTGTCCAGCAAATTATTTCTGGAAGCAAGAAAATAGGCGTTCTGGTAAAAATTGGTAGCAGTATTTTCATCGCTGCCCTGCTCCAAAAGGAAAGAAAGAAGTTCTTCACCCTCCTGATCAGACAGATTATCTGCCACCGTTGCAACTGCATTAAATCCACAGTAATCGGCTGCATTAATGTCTGCGCCATTTTCCACAAGTAGTTTCGTGGTCTTAATATTTCCATTACGAACCGCATGTAAAAGTGGTGTATATCCACAGGCATCACTTACCATGTAAATGTCAGAATCTTCCTGATAGGAATGATGATGCTGCGACATATCCTCATCATATGTCCTGCTCTCTATATCTGCCCCATAATCAATCAGCAGCTGTATCATCGCCAGTTCTTCTTTCGTCTCCACATCATCAACCGGATCCCCATGCACATCTACAAATCCTTTTTCACACAAAACACTTAACAGCGTCTGTTCCCCAGGCTTTGCTGGTTTATCGCTCTCTATCGTGCAATCAGGATTTGCACCCTTTTTTAGAATCTGCTCTGCTTTTTCGTAATTTCCATATTTTACATTGTAGCTGAGACTGGTATTATGCTGCACGGCAGTGCTCACATAACCATAGATAATGAATACAACCACTCCCACGATTGGAGAGATACAGATACACCCCAATACTTGAAAAACGATGTATGTCCTTCGTCTTTCCGGATGTTTTTTCCATGACCGGTACTTCACCCCAGCGATAATCAAAAAGACAATTGCTAAAAGAGTAACAAAACCAACGATTGCAAGAACAATCACAAAAAAAACCAAAAACAATCCCATAAAAGCCATTCCATTAATTACCATAACTACGCCTCCTTACTGTAACAGTTCAGCCCCTGTAATGGCAGATATACCATAAAGCAGCTTCCTTCCCCAAGTTCCGACTGCACCAGGATATACCCCCTCTGCTGGTTCAAAATCAACTGGGACAGATAAAGCCCCAGTCCGGAGCCAGGCTCTTCCCGGACATTACTGCCCCGGTAAAAACGTCTGAATATCTTATGAAAGTCTTCTTTTGCAATTCCCGGTCCCTGGTCTTTTATGTATATCCGCACATATAGTTCCAAAACCTCTCCCCAGATTTCAATACTGGTATGCTCTGTCTGGTATTTCACCGCATTTTCCAGAATATTCTCCAACGCTTCCGCTGTCCACTTCACATTATGGCAAATGCGGATATCCGGAATATCATGACAGGAAATGGTAATCTCCTTTTTCACCGCCTGTCCATACACCGCATCTACCGCCCTCTTTACCGTCTTAACAAGGGAATTTTCCTCCGTGTCAAATACAATGGCTCCTGTTTCCAGACGGGCTATCTTAGTAAGATTTCCAATCAGCCACTTCATTTTCTGGGTTTCCGAAACAAATTTTTCTCCAAGCTTCCTCCGCCTGCCTGTGTTCTAATGTAAAATGCTGGTATAAATCCAATAATTTCTGATAGATTTTTCCGTCCAGTGTTTCATCCAGGCAGTAATCTCCAGACCGGATTTCGTCTGGTGAAATGGTCAACAGCTTGTCCATTTTCCGCCATTGTATTCTCCAATAGCATACTGCAGCGAATAAAAACACCAGTCCAACAAGGATTCCAATCCCTGCAACCAGCATTCCAATTCCAAGTTCCTTACTCATTTTCTGCTCCAAACTCATATCCTACGCCAAACACGGTACGGATATAGGATATGCCATCCCCATCTGGAAGATTTAAATCCAGCAAGATAAGATCCACAATTCAGGTTTTTATCATCTTCAATCACAAGAATAAACGGCACTTCTTTTCTCCTCCTCATGTTTCTTCTTTCACACAGGTAACCCGGTCAATCAGTAACTCCTGTTCTTTTACTTTACACCCAAGCATGAATAATGTCACTCCTTTTTTCTTTGCCTTTTCCAGTATTTCCCCGAATTTCGGATGGGTATTTATATTGGCCCGGACTTCGTTGACTCCCTCCATCTGGATTACAAAGGCCAGATAAGTCTCATAACCTTCTTCTGCCGCATGGATCAGCTCTTCCATATGTTTGATTCCCCGCTGGGTAGGCGCATCTGGGAAATAGGCGATTCCTTCCCTCTCCAACGTCACACCTTTTACTTCCATTAGAGCCTTTTTCTCCCCACGCTCGAAATAAAAATCAATCCTGGATTTTCCGTAGGTATATTCCGGCTTCAGGTATGTGATATCAGGAAAAATCTCCAAAGCCTTCGGTGGATTTTCCAGCCATTCTTTTACTACCTGATTGGGTGCCTGGCTGTCAATGTTCACCAGTCCCAGTCCTTCTCTATACACACCAACCAGGTCATATTTTGTTTTACGATCCGGATTATCTGGGATAGAGAGCACAACTCGGGCTCCGGGAATCAGCAGTTCCCGGCACCGCCCGGTATTTTTCACATGCACGGCCTGAACCGTTCCATCTACTTCCACATTGGCAATAAACCGGTTAGGTCTCTCCCGGAATATAGCTGTTTTTGTTCTGATATATTTCATCGTTCCAATCCTTTCTATCCAAAGTCGATCACCATCCAAGGTCGATCACTTTTGTCCGCTCACCGTGGCTTATCGTACAGAAGGGACGGTATAACAGCTGTACATCCGGCCCTTCCTCTTCTCTCTTCACCTCATTAAGAAAAAGATACATTGGATACGCTGATCTGTGCCATAGATCTGTTCATACTCCTTTATTCCATGCGACCCTTCCCAACCGGTTCCGAAACCGAAAGAAGAACCATCTGAAAGCCAGATGATTCTCCTTTTCCACGCACATACGCCTATCAAATCTTTTCTACACCCATTCTACCTTAAGAAACTAATTCCTGCAAGAAGAGTTTTTAGAATACACTCCCCCCTATCCCCGGGCTGTTATAGTTCACCCCGGGTTACAGCGAGATTACATCTGACGGAATGGTGAATTCCGGGCATCCCATATAACCAGGTGCCACCTCATATTCATCAAACACAATCACAATCTCTCCATCTGCATTCAGATAAAAATTCTGATCCTCTTTAATGGTCTGGAATGGTTCCGTGATCCCGTCATCTTCCAGCCAATAGCTTTTTCCTTCCTCTTTTATCTGCTGTGCCATCTGTTTTTTTATCTCATCACTGATGACGGTGACATAATCCACATCTTTTTTAAAGAGATCTTTTAAGGTTATTTCCTTCCCGCTCTTCTTATCAATATGATAATACCGGTTAAACTGGAACGCACTTGCCTGTGTTTCCTCTCCGTGAATCACCAGTGTAAACCACTCATCATCATTTGTTACGACGTCATAAGACACATCCAGATCTGCATACCCTTCCTTTTTCATCTCTTTTTCAAAAGAGTCTATTAACTGATCTGTGTATTCTTTCACACTTTTATTGACATCTGACATGGCATCCTTACCAGATTCCTTCCCGTTGGATACCTCTTCTGAAGCTATTCCCGGGACTTCCACGCTTACCGACTGTTTTCCGTTATCATACTGATATTCCCTCACTGTAATAACTCGGAACAAAGTTCCAACAATCGGAACATTTCCCATTGCATATGCAATATTTTCATTTACATTCGGCAAAATCAATATCGCAAGTGCTGCTGCCACAGCAACTCCCCACTTTCGTACTGCGTTAATTTTCTGTTTTCTTCTCTTATCCCTTTTTGCCTGACCGATGGTTTCTGCCAGTGCTTCTTTCCCTCCTTCCGGGATAGTAACCTCCTCATAAGCCTTCTTCATTTCGTCCCATTTTTTCTTCTGGTTCATATCCATTCTCCTTCCACACATTCACTCGTCTAATGACAGTTTCAATTTTGCCAGCGTTCGGTATAATCTGCTTTTTACCGTATTGGTGTTTTCATTTAGTACCTGTGCAATCTGCTTCAAGCTCATTTCTTCAAAAAAGCGGAGTACAATGATTGTTTTTTCTTTCACTTCCAGGGTTTCCAGCGCTTTCTTAAGATCCAGATCCTCATACCGGTCTTCACTTCCTCCCTGCATTTCTTCCAATTGTGCATTGTTACGATGATTCTTTCTTATAAATGAAATCGCCTCGTTCATAAGAATCCTGCATATCCATGTATCCGCATATTCCACTTTTTTAAGCTTATTTGACTGACAGATAGCTTTATACGCACTTTCCTGTACAATATCCTGCGCATCTGCCTCATTATGAACGTAACTATACGCAATACGGTAATACTTTTCATAATTTTGCATTAATAACCCGCTGATCTTTGTTTCTTTTTCATCTTTCATGTTTTTTCCTTCCTTTTTGTAGCTACATTAATTAGACGAAGCAGCGTGAAAAAAAGTTTCAGCTTTTCTCAAAAAACAAAGCCAATCTTTCTATTTTTTACTCAAAAAAACCCACAAACTTAATGTTTGTGGGTTTCCATATAATAGAAATATTCTTTTTCCTATCGTTTGCTGAACTGTGGAGCGCGGCGGGCTGCTTTGAGACCGTATTTCTTACGCTCTTTCATACGTGGATCACGCGTTAAGAATCCAGCTTTCTTCAAAGTTACACGATATTCATCACTGTCAACCTGAAGTAATGCACGGGAGATACCATGGCGGATGGCACCTGCCTGTCCGGATAAACCGCCACCATGTACGTTTACCAATACATCAAATTTGTCTGCAGTGTTTGTCAGTTCTAATGGCTGACGGACGATTAATTTTAATGTATCAAGACCAAAGTAATTATCCATATCTCTCTTGTTAATGGTTACTTTACCAGTTCCTGGTACCAAATATACTCTTGCAATACTATTTTTTCTTCTACCAGTTCCGTAATATTTTTCCTTAGCCAATGTCATTTCCTCCTCTCAATCTTAGTAATTCTTTTCTACGATTTCTAATACTTCCGGCTTCTGAGCTGCATGTTTGTGATCAGCACCAGCATATACGAATAATTTCTTAGCCATGCTTCTTCCTAAAGGACCCTTTGGAAGCATTCCTTTTACAGCAAGTTCAATGACATCTTCCGGTTTCTTATTTAATTTTTCCTTTAAGGTTGTTTCCTTCATACCGCCTACATATGCAGAATGTCTGTAGTAAATCTTCTGATCCATCTTCTTACCAGTTACCTGGATCTTATCTGCATTAATAACGATTACATAATCACCAGTATCCATATGAGGTGTATAAGTCGGTTTATTTTTACCTCTTAAAACTTTAGCGATCTCAGAGCTGAGACGGCCTAATGTATGTCCGGTAGCATCAACTACATACCATTTTCTTTCAATTGTCGATGGACTAGCCATAAAACTTTTCATGGTTTTACCTCCTATAAATTCTCTTTTTCTTTTCCATGTGTTCAATCCGTGCCTGTCCGTGGAGCACGTAATTTCTATATAAAAATGTGCAACCGGGGCTATGGCTGCACATTTCCAGGCGTTATGCCACAGTTAAATATTATACATCTATACTAAAACTGTGTCAACGACTTTTTTACATGTTTTTGTAACAGTTCGTGACAGTTCAGCCGTGGCAAGCGCAAAACCGCTCAAAGCCCGCAGAATACCTGGTATTATGAAATACCCGCTTTCGCTCCATTGAACACGTAACGGTACTAAGGTTTTGCAAAAAAACGCAAAACCAAGTGCCGACGTGTTCAAAGGGATATTTCATAATACCAGGTATTCTGCGGGCTTTGAGCGGCTTTGCGCTTGCCACGGCTGAACTGTTACTATAACTCCTCCATGAATCCTACAATATCTTCAACTAGATCATCTGCATCCAGTCCATGCACCTGGGCTGCCTCTTCCAGCGTCTCTCTCTGGGAAGAAGGACACCCTACACAGTGCATGCCGATATTAGACAGGATCTGTGCGATACCCGGATTAATCTGTAAGAGTTCTCCTATCGTTGTCTGTTTCGTAATCCGCTTCATTGTCGTTCCTTTCTATCAGATCTCTTCTACCGCAGTTTTTAAGGTGTCTGTCATTTCCTGCAGACATCCTGTCTGGGCAGATATTTCTTCCGTATTGGCTGCAATGGTCGCTACACGCTCTGTCATTTTGTCAATATCACCAATTAACTGGCGGATCAGTCCCATGCTGGAGTCAATCTTCGGAAGAATTTCTTCGGCTTCCTGATTATTTCCTATTATAATTTCCTTTGTAGAATTTGACAAATCCCTGATCTCACTGGCAACAACCGCAAATCCTTTTCCCTGTTCTCCTGCCCGGGCGGCTTCAATCGACGCATTCAGGGACAAAAGGTTCGTCTGATTTGCGATACCTGAGATATCCTCATTGGTTTTTTTGTAGATATCGATAAAATTAGATATCACCTTTAACGCGTCATTTAATTCATAACAAAATTGTGAGATATCCGAAACGCGCTGTGCCAGCCCGGTTGCCTCCTGGGCAGATGCCTCGTTTGCCTGATTTAATTCTACTACTGCCTGCTGCAGGGACATAAACTGCTGGGCAATATCTTCCAGCTTTTCATTATGAATTCTCTGTGCTTCTTCTCGTTCCTGGCTATATGCTATAATCTTTTCTTTTTCCTGTTCCGCCACATCTTTCACATAATGGATGCAGTTTTCTTTTATATTCACATTATTATAAATGGCTTTTGCCATATCTTCACAGGATTCATAGCCGCATGCGCTGCAATTGATATGACGGCTTTCTTTGTCATATTTATTCATGCTGCAGAAAATCTCATCCAGTTCCTTCGCAGACGGTTCCATAATCTTCCGGTTCTGGTTGGTGTAATTCCTTATAAAATCTTTTAAATCCAGATCCTTGAATGCTGTCATCAGATTGGACAGCCGCTGCTCACAGGAAAGTTCCCCTGCCCATGGGCTCGAACTTTTCTTTCGGAAGCCTTTTTTCTTTTTCTGCCCGTCATCCAGATCACGCATTTTACTCAGGGTCAGCATCACATCATCGGTATTTCGTTCCGGCTCGGTTGCAGTACCATAGATACATCCCTTGCTGCAATTAAGAATATCCACCATAAATGGCAGTTCTTTCCGGTCTTCAATCCGTTTCAGATATTCTTTCAGATAATGGTATGCTTCTTTCTCCCCTTCCACCTGACGGATCACCTGGGCTTTTCCAAGAAAATGTTCCACATTTTCCTTAAGACCGCCCGGCATCGGATACAGGGCACCAAGTCCATATTCTAATTCATCCGTATACTCCGGACACGATGTATACTGATTTCCAATCTTCTCAATCAGTTTCTGAAATGTTACATTATACTGTACATAACCCGCACAGTTCTGATTCGTAATCTCATACTTTTTGGCAACGCATGGGCTGATAAATGCAATATCATCCGTAATTCCCATATATTTTTTCATGTAGATTGCCATGCACATCATTGGGCTGTGTACCGGCATTAAGCGGTCAAGCAGCTTAGGAATATATTTTTCCACATAATTAACAACTGCCGGACAAGGCTGTGAGATGCCGCCAACAAAATCGTTCTCTGTAATGTACTTCAAATATGCCCATGTTGTAATATCTGCGCCAAAAGATACGCTAAAAATACGGTTCACGCCCTTCTGCTTCAAATACCCTAAAATACGCTTGTATTCCTTTGGATAATTGGCCAGGAATGCTGGTGCAACAATGACGGATATCTTCTTTCCATTAGCCAGGTCATCAAAAAACTGCTCTGTATCATCCATATAATCCCTTGCCCCATGAGTACATGCATCCAGACATGCTCCACAGGCAATACAGTTATCTGAATTTACCCTTACTTTTCCCTGTTCTGTCGCCACATTCGAGATCAAGATCGGACAAGCCCAGACACATTTATTACATCCGGTACATAAATTATTCGTATACACAACTTCCATAGCCTTACCCCCTAAACTTCCAGTCGTACATTTCTTATCTTTCGAAAAAGAACTCCCTTTTATTATATCACTTTTTACTTAAGTTTCAATTATTCTTTACATTTTTTTGTTCATTTCTGACAATTTCTATCTGCATTTCAGTAAAAATGTCTTTGTGTCAAAATGACAACTGTCATTTTCCATAAAAAACATTATACAAAAAACGCAAAATTTTAGCAGATAACAGTCACAAACTACATTGTGTTTTTCTTTTTGCCATGATACAATTTTTTATATCAGATATCTAGCAATTCTTAAGGAACATTCTCCGGCTGGCAATGGGCAGCCGTCTATAAGACTCGGGCTCCCTGCCTGCTGATCCGACGAACCCGGCAGGGGGCATTCTATTCTTCACTGCATCCATTCCATAATCTTCTCAAAATCTTCCGGGTGCATCCCATGCGTGTCATCTTCATAAGTAACAAACTGATACTCTTTTTTTGCATCCTCTAAACACTGTACCATTTTTTCTGCCTGCTCAAAGGATACTTTCTCGTCCTGTCTGCTATGGATGATGAGAACCGGACAGCTAATCTCATCTGCCCAATAGGTTGCGGAGCGTTTTTCATATTCTTCCGGAAACTCTTTCGGTGTCCCCCCAATCAGCTCTTCTAACACTTCCCTCATATCTTCCCGTTCTTCATATTCCATAAACAAATCTGCATCGCCGGATATCACCACTCCTTTTTTAATCCGCGCATCCTCCCTCATAGCCATATAGGTCATCATCCCACCACGGGATACCCCCATCATGTATAATTCCTCCTGATCCACAAATGCAAATTCCTGGCACAGATCAACTAGCTTTAAAACATCCTGAAGATCCGCCCCTCCAAATTCATCTTTTCCGGTTCCGCCACCCACTCCACGATACTGGGAAGCAAACACGATTTTGCCGGAGCTTTCTGCCATGTTTTTGATATCTTCCATCTTTAACATCATATAATCCCGGTTTCCGCCCCGATTATATATGATACACGGATATGGCTGCTTTTCTTCCAGACATTTCTTCGGAATAGACAGATATGCCATAACCTGGCATTCCCCGCTCTGGTAGCGCACCCGGTAAGTAACAGCTGGCATCTGTCCCGATGATGTTCCGGCATTTCCATCATCCATCTCTGTCACTTGGATCATATCCTCCAGACTTTCATAGCTCTCTGGATTCCAGTCATCCTCTGTGTGTGCCGCCATCTCATTTGTACTTCCTTTTTCCACATCCACTAACGGCAGATCCGGACTTTCTTCTCTGCCACAGCCGGACAGAACAAAGATCACAAGCACTAATCCACAGACAAACCATTTTCTTATCCTATTCATATTCAACAACACGCCTTCCTTTCCGCTTACCTCTAAACATACAAGATATCATACTTTTCTTTATTTTGGCATTCTTTTTTCGTAACTTATCAGCTCTTTTGGACCACTTACCGCAAATCAACTGACAAAACAGCCTCTTTATTGTATGATACATTTGCTAGCAAAAAAAGAGAGGTGATGCACGAAATGAAAATAGAAATTAAACTATCTGCAGATGTAAAAGAACCTTATGCCGTAATCTATACCAATCAAATGACCGATGAGATCCAGCAGATTACCCAGCAGTTTCATTTTTCCAGCCGTATGATCACGGTAATGGATCAGGAACAGTATGTGGTTCTCGATCCATCCGAGATCTATATGGTACGGATGGAGAACGAACAGCTGATTGTGTATTGCGAGCATAAAAATTATGTTTCCAGCAAACGTCTCTACGAGATGGAGGAACTGCTTGGCAGTGGATTTATGAGGATATCCAAATCCACTATCATCAATCTTAAAGTAATCCGATGCGTCGAACCTTCCTTTAACGGAACGATGCTGCTGCTATTAAAAAACGGAAATAAAGACTATATTTCCAGAAAATATCTCCCCCAGTTCAAAAAATATCTGGGGATATAAATCAGGAGGAATGATTATGAAAAATTTATTAAAAGACACCTTAATCGGAATCGGAATTGCATGTATTATTTTTACAGTATTTGGAACCATATTTGATGTGGCAAATAAAGGAACTTTTTCCATGGAACACTACATGTTTACAAAACAGGCCCTGGGTGCAGTGATTGTCGGAATCGGATTCTCCCTGCCGTCCGGAATCTATCGCAGCGATAAGCTTCCATTTGCCCTCCAGGTATTATTCCACATGGGCATTGGATGTGCCATCTACATCATTACCGCATTCAAAGTAGGATGGATTCCGTCCGCATTTGGATGGGGCGGCTGCTTTCTTTTTCTTGCAGCGGAACTACTTATTGCGTTTCTCATCTGGCTGGGGTTTGCGTTCCATTACCGGAAATTAGCACAGAGCATGAATGAAAAAATTCAAGGAAAAGATTTTAGTCATTAAAAGAATTACACCTGGCTTCTTGCATTTGCAGAAACCAGGTGGTTACAGTTCCCCCGTACGCCAGGCATTCCGCCTGATTCGCATGCGTGAACTGTAACACCAGGTTTTTTTTCCTCGTTGCAGTTACAATCACATATTGACCACACAGTCAATTATCGTTATAATATGATGATGCCAGGGTCAAAAGGTCATACGTTTCATGCTTGCATGAAAAAGTATGACATTGTGACCCGTAAAACATGAGAAAGTAGCCCGAACAGGGCGGATTTCGAATGTTTTAGAATTGCGAGAGCACGAAGTGCGTA
>JAQXIP010000021.1 GCA_029007845.1 Clostridiales bacterium | reverse complement strand
AGGAGTGATTTAGTAGATTTGCAGGAAAAGGCAAGGAAAGCACTGTAAAAAAATGTAAATAATAACAATTTGTCAGAGAAACGTAAATTTCCTTTGAAAAATCCTCATAATAAGTTTATAATAAATAGTGTATGTTTATTTATAAGGAAAATATCAAAAGTTTGCATAGAAAAATTTAGAACCGTGATTTACACCGATTTGAAAGGAAGGAGAACTGACAATGTTAGGCAGTGATATTGGAATTGATCTGGGTACTGCAAATGTACTGGTATATGTAAAAGGTAAAGGTGTTGTTTTAAAAGAGCCTTCTGTTGTGGCGTTTGACCGTGATACAAATAAAATAAAGGCAATCGGAGAGGAAGCAAGACTGATGCTTGGAAGAACACCGGGCAATATTGTAGCAGTCCGCCCGTTAAGACAGGGTGTTATCTCCGATTATACCGTAACAGAAAAAATGTTAAAGTATTTTATCCAGAAAGCTGGCGGAAAACAGAGAATCCGTAAGCCGCGGATTGCAGTCTGCGTACCAAGCGGTGTGACAGAAGTAGAGAAAAAAGCAGTAGAAGATGCTACTTATCAGGCAGGTGCAAGACAGGTGGTAATTATCGAGGAGCCAATCGCTGCTGCGATCGGTGCCGGAATTGATATTGCCAGACCTTGCGGTAATATGATTGTGGATATCGGAGGAGGAACTTCCGATATCGCAGTGATTTCTCTTGGAGGCACCGTAGTCAGTACGTCCATTAAGATTGCGGGAGATGACTTTGATGAGGCGATCGTCCGTTACATGAGAAAGAAACACAATCTTCTCATCGGTGAGAGAACCGCAGAAGAGATCAAGATCAAGATTGGAAGTGCTTATCACCGGCCGGAGGAAGAAACACTGGATGTCCGTGGACGGAATCTGGTTACCGGACTTCCTAAGACGATTACCGTTACTTCTTCTGAGACAGAAGAAGCATTACGGGAAGCAACTTCCCAGATCGTGGAAGCCGTTCACAGTGTATTGGAGAAGACACCTCCGGAACTGGCAGCCGATATTGCAGATCGCGGAATTGTATTAACCGGTGGCGGAAGTCTTCTGGATGGGCTGGAAGAACTGATTGAAGAAAAGACAGGTATCAATACGATGACAGCGGAAGATCCGATGACAGCAGTTGCGGTCGGTACCGGCAAATTCGTTGAATTCCTTTCCGGAAGTAAAGAATAAAGGATGATGTAGATGGTTAGAGGGTTATATACCGCTTATACGGGGATGCTGAATGAAGAAAAACGTCTGGATATTGTATCCAACAACCTGGCCAATTCCAATACCATTGGTTACAAGAAAGAGAGTGTAACCAGCCAGGCATTTCAGCAGATGTTAACAATAAAGATACGCGATGGCTCGAATGCTTATGTGGATGAGGGTATTGGGAAAATGAGCCTTGGTGTAAAGATTGGAGAAACTTATACCGATTATGGACAAGGCTCCATGCGCCAGACTGGGAATACTTATGATCTGGCTATCTCCGGGAAAGGTTTCTTCCAGATTGCGGTTAAAGACGCAAATGGAAATGAGACAACCGAATATACCAGAAATGGCAATTTTAAGATAACGAAAGACGGTTACGTGGTTGACACGGAAGGAAATCACCTCATTGGCAGCAGCGGGTATGTTCAGGTACCTACGAATGTCAGTGACATTGCGATTGGCACGGATGGCAGAGTATACGCAGACGGTACCGTTATTGACCAGATCCAGCTTGTGGATTTTGCTGATTATGACTATCTGGAGAAGACCAATGATATCAGATACCGTGCGGTAGACGGGGCAACGATCACGGATGCAGACGGTTTGATTCAACAGGGATATACAGAACAGTCTAATGTAGAGGCTGTTACAGAGATGGTAGATATGATTGCGATTACCAGAGCCTATGAATCTGGACAGAAAGTGATTAATACCATTGATGATATGCTTTCTAAGGCAGCAAGCCAGGTTGGCAAAGTATAAGAAAGAGGTGTAGTGATATGATGCGTTCCTTGTGGACTGCGGCATCCGGAATGCTTGCCCAGCAGACCAATCTTGATACGATTTCAAATAACCTGTCGAATATTAACACCATGGGGTATAAAACAGAGACGACAGAATTCAAATCTTTATTATACCAGACGATTCAGCAGAAGACTACGGACAGTGAGGGTAATCCAAAACCAGTAGGTGCCCAGGTTGGTCTTGGAGTCCGTCCGTGTGCGGTGACGGCCAAATTTACCCAGGGGATTCTTACCGCTACAGACAGGAGCCTGGATTTTGCCGTTGAAGGTGATGGTTTCTTTCAGATTCGTCTGGAGGATGGAAATGTTGCGTATACCAGAAATGGTGCTTTCCAATTTGCGGTTGGATCGGATGGAATGACTTTGACGAATTCCGATGGCAATCCGGTTCTTGATACGAATGGCAATCCGATTACCCTTGAGGCAGGCACTTACCAGACAAATAAAGTCACAGTTGATACAAGCGGCCGGCTGATGTATCCGGATGCTTCGGGAAATGCCCAGTATATTGGATACCAGATTGGACTGGTTCAATTCAATAACCCGGCAGGGCTTGATAAAATCGGCGGTACAAACTTTAAAGAATCCGCTGCATCCGGCGTTCCTCTTTCCGAATCGAATGGAGAGACGTATTCGGTGAGCAAGCTGCACCAGTCTTATCTGGAAGGTTCCAATGTCCAGGCAGTAGATGAGATGGTGAATATGATTGTTGCACAGCGTGCCTATGAGATGAATTCGAAAGCCATTACCGCTTCCGATGAAATGATGCAGCAGGCAAACAATCTGAGAAGATAGGAGGCGGATTACGATGGGAATTTCGTTCGACCCTTCCTTGTATGGACTAAGTTCTTCTAATGCGGAAGCCTTATCTGGTTCCTTATCCGGTCTTAACAAAACAGAATCAACGGATGATGAATTGATGGATGCCTGTAAGCAGTTTGAAGCATATTTTGTGGAGCAGGTGTTAAAAGGCATGGAGAAAACGATTAACCGTTCTGAGGAAGAAGACAATGATTATTCGAATATGGCAAAAGATATGCTTACACAGGAATACGCTTCTGTGCTGACGGAGAATACAGATATGGGAATAGCAAAGCTTCTTTATGAATCAATGAAGAATCAAACGGGAAATCCGGTCAGTAATGTGAACACGGAGACAAAATAGCAGTGATGTTGGGGTCAAAAGACCTTTTGACCCCAACATCATATGAATGAAACAGAAATCCACATGTCCGGAGGGATGTGTGGATTTTTGGGTTTTTGTGGAAGAATAAAGGAGAAGAACGTGTCGGTAACGGTAGAAGGATACATAACAAAAATAAAATACAGGAATGAAGAAAATGGTTATACTGTGCTTAATCTGGAAACAGATGAGGATGAACAAACGGTGGTAGGTCATTTTTCTTATGTGGACGAAGGTGTTTATCTATCCGTAAGCGGTGAGGAAACGATGCATACGGTCTATGGACCGCAGATCAAAGCCGACTCCTATGAGATTAAGCAGCCTGAGGATATGGTGGCAGTAAAACGTTATCTCTCATCAGGTGCTATCAAAGGGATCGGGGAGGCACTGGCTGGGCGGATTGTAAATAAATTCGGAGAAGATACGATTCGTATCATTGAGCAGGAGCCGGAACGCCTGTCAGCCGTAAAGGGAATCAGTGAACGGAAAGCAAGAGAGATCGGTGCCCAGTTTGAAGAGAAAAAAGAAATGCGCAATGCGATGATTTTTCTTCAAAAATATGGGATCACTACCAATCTGGCTGTAAAAATCTATCAGCGGTATGGAAATGATTTATATCAGGTAATGGAGAAGAATCCATACCGTCTGGCAGACGATATCCACGGAATCGGCTTTAAAACAGTGGACCGGATCGCATCAGAAGCGGGAATTCCGGCAGATTCGGATTACCGTATTCAGGCGGGAATGCTCTATGTACTGTCTCAGGCTTCCTTAAGCGGGCATGTGTATCTCCCGCAGGAGAGGCTGTTTGGGCTGACCAGCCGGCTGCTTATGATTGATGCTGTGGATTTGGAACCATTATTGTTCGATATGATGCTTGATAAGCGGATTGTCCGGAAAGAACTGGAGGGAGAGATCCGGATCTATCCTTCTTCGTCCTACTATATGGAAATGAATTGCGCCAGAATGCTTCTGGATCTGAACATCGTTATCCCAAACCGGAAAAAGGATCTGGACCGGGTGATCGACCAGATTGAACGGGAACAAAAGATCGAACTGGATATCCGGCAGAGACAGGCAATTCTTTATGCGCAGGAACATGGGGTATTTATTCTTACCGGTGGACCCGGAACAGGTAAGACCACGACCATTAATGCCCTGATTGCCCTGTTTGAATTACAGGGACTGGATCTTTTGCTGGCGGCTCCTACGGGAAGGGCAGCAAAACGGATGAAGGAGACAACCGGACACGAAGCCCAGACGGTTCACCGGCTTTTAGAACTCAACGGCGGGATATCCGGAGAAGAAAAAAAGGGGACACATTTTGAGAGGAATGAATTAAATCCTCTGGAAGCCGATGTGATTATTGTGGATGAGGCATCTATGGTTGACCTGCCATTAATGTATGCCTTGTTAAAAGCAGTCCCGGTTGGCAGCCGACTCATTCTTGTAGGAGATGTGAACCAGCTTCCTTCTGTGGGACCGGGCAATGTGTTAAAAGACATGATCCATTCAGGATGCTTTGAGGTAGTGGCCTTAGAAAAAATATTCCGGCAGGCAGAGGAAAGTGATATTATAAAAAATGCCCATAAGATTAACCGGGGGGAACAAATCCGGATGGACAATCAGAGCAGGGATTTTTTTGTCCTGCAAAGGCATGATGCAAGAACGATTCAGAATGTCGTGCTGCAGCTTGTAAAACAAAAACTGCCGCCGTATGTCGGTGCTTCTTCTTTTGATGTGCAGGTGCTGACACCAATGCGGAAGGGAGAACTTGGGGTCGAGCGGCTCAATGAGCTGCTTCAATATTATCTGAATCCAAAAGATAGCAAGAAGCAGGAATATCAGAGTGACAAATACCTGTTCCGGGAAGGGGACAAGGTTATGCAGATTAAAAACAACTACCAGATTGAATGGCGGATGGTGAATCAGTTTGGACCTACCGGGAAAAATGGAACAGGTGTATTTAACGGGGACATGGGGGTCATCCAGTCCATTAACCGGTTTGCGGAACTGATTACGGTTATATATGATGACGAAAAAGTAGTGGAATATCCATTTGCCCAGTTGGATGAATTAGAGCTTGCCTATGCGGTCACAATACATAAATCGCAGGGAAGCGAATATCCGGCGGTAGTCATTCCGCTTCTTTCCGGGCCTTCGATGCTATGTAACCGGAATCTTCTGTATACTGCGGTAACCCGTGCAAGACAGTGTGTAACGATAGTGGGTTCTGGAGCTATGATTGAGGAAATGATTGCAAATAACACAGAGCAAAAGCGATATACCGGTTTAAAACAGGCATTGATTGAATGTGCAAATGGTTAGACACAATCATGCGATTGTGGTATACTATAGACATAGAGAGTGTATACGGTTATTTTTTCTATTAGATTGCAGGAGGGTGTAAAAGGTGCAAAAAACTACATTGGTAATTATGGCAGCAGGTCTTGGAAGCCGTTTTGGGGGGATTAAGCAGTTAACGCCACTCGGTCCGGGTGGAGAGATTATTATGGATTATTCCATCTACGATGCATTGGAGGCAGGCTTCGACCGGATTGTTTTTATTATTCGAGAAGATATATTTGATGATTTCAAAGAGATGATCGGAGAGAGGATTGCAAAACAGGCAGACGTAGAATATGTGTTCCAGAGGATAGATCAGATTCCGGCAGGATTTTGTGTGCCAGAAGGACGAACCAAACCGTGGGGGACTGGTCAGGCAGTTCTTACATGCAGACAGATTGTAGATGGACCATTTGCGGTGATCAATGCAGACGATTATTATGGAAAAGAAGCGTTTCGTGTGGTAAATCATTTCTTAAAACAGCCTCAGGAAAACGATGGAATGTATCATTTTTGTATGGCAGGTTTCCAGCTTGGCAATACCCTTAGCGAGAATGGAACCGTGACAAGAGGTGTCTGCCAGGTTTCGGAAGACGGGAAGCTTACCGGAATTGAAGAAACCTTTGAGATTGAAAAAAAAGGCTCTGTTGCAACTGCTCTCGATGGTGCAGGTGGTCAGAAGGAATTGCCGCTTGACAGCATTGTGTCGATGAACATGTGGGGCTTTACGCCGGAATTGTTTGAGGAACTGGATCGGGCATATGTGGAGTTTTTCCGTACGACATCCGATTCAGAGAATCCATTAAAGAAAGAGTTTCTGCTTCCGGAAGTGATTGAGAATCTATTGCAAAGGAAACAGGCAGATGTACAGGTGCTTATGACCCATGACAAATGGTTTGGGGTTACGTACCAGGAAGACCGCCCGTCTGTTGAGAGGGCATTCCGCAAGCTGGCAGACGAAGGGGTATATCCGAAAGGAATTTTGCATTAATGTGGGAAGCAGTTGTTTCCCTTTTGTATCCCAGAAGGTGTCCGGTCTGTCAGGAAGCTGTTCTTCCGCGAAACGCCCTGGTCTGTCAGAATGGATGTGAGAAACGCTTTCATGTGATTGAGGAGCCACGGTGCAAATGCTGTGGGAAACCACTTGAACAGCCCAGACAGGAATACTGTTATGATTGTCGGAAGACACCGCATACCTTTCAATATGGTTATGCGATGTGGCTGTATGATTCCACAATGGCCAGGTCCATTGCAGCATTTAAATATAAAGACCGCAGGGAATATGGAGAATACTATGGTTCTTGTATGGCAAAGAAGTATGGAAAATGGCTTTGTTCTTTAGAGTGTCCCGTATTGGTTCCGGTTCCGGTGCATAAGAGACGCTATCGAAAAAGAGGGTATAATCAGGCTCAAGTATTGTCGGAAGTAATCAGCCGGAAAACCGGGATACCGGTAGCAGCAGACTGGCTGATCCGGATTAAGAACACAGCGCCTCAGAAGGAACTGGATGATCAGGAACGGTTGAAGAATCTGTTGCAGGCATTTGGTGTCCGGGAGGAAAAAACATCTTTTTATATTAGAAAGTATCGGTCAGTAATACTGATTGATGATATATATACAACAGGCAGTACTCTGGAGTCTTGCGCAAGAATTCTAAAGCAGCAGGGAGTACATCATATTTATTTTCTCTGCATGAGCATCGGGCAGGGAATGTAAGTGAGGAGGAGAAAAAAATGGAAGTAAGAAACTGTAAAGGTTGTGGCAAATTATTTAATTACATGCCGGGGCAGCCACCGCTTTGCCAGGCATGTCTGAAACAGCTGGATCTGAAATTTGAGCAGGTAAAACAGTATGTTTACGACCATCCAAACGCAAATATCCAGCAGGTGGCAGAGGAAAATGAGGTAACCGTTAACCAGATAAAAAAATGGGTGAGAGAAGAACGGCTTGCCTTTTCAGAAAACTCCGGAATCGGACTTTCCTGTGAATCATGCGGAGCAATGATTCTCACAGGAAGATATTGCAAAAAATGTAAAGAAAAGATGGGGAATTCCCTGTCGAAGTTGTATGAGAAGCAAAAGGAAGCACCGGTAAAAAAAACACAGGATACCAGTGCGAAAATGAGATTCCTGCATTGATATCCTGCATGTTGCCGATGTCTGCTAAGGCTGGTTTGTTTTATGGATGCCATCTGGCTCTATTGTGATTTTTCCGGCTTTATACAGATGTCCGATTGCACGTTTAAATGCATTTTTACTTATATGAAATTCTGCTTTTATGAGTTCCGGATCACTTTTGTCGTGGTAAGGGAGAAAACCGTTTGCGTCCAGTAGTTTTTTATAGATGTCGTAAGCATCTCCTTCTAACTGGATAAATGCTTTCTCCCGAAGACTCAGATCCAGCTTGCCGTCTTCTTTCACCTGGGTTACTCTGGCTTCAATAGAGTCACCGGGATGAAGTGTCCGGAATAGTTCCTTGTTTGGAATCAATGCAGAATACCGGTTGTCCACGGCTACATAGGCGCCAAAGTTGTCGAGAATGTCGTATACAGTTCCGATTACTTTGTCGTCTTTTTGGTATGGTGAATCCATCCGGAGAAAGTCATACAGATGCATGGTGGCACATAAGCGGTTGCTTTTGTCGATATATAGGGCAACTAATACCCGGTCATTAGCCCGAACGCGGTAAGTCTGTTCTTTAAATGGCAGAAGCAGATCCTTTAACAGCCCCCAATCTAAAAATGCTCCGATGGAGGAGACTTCTTTTACTTTCAACACAGCGACTTCGCCCAGTTCGAAAGCAGGCGTGGAGGTGGTGGCAATCAGCCGGTCCTCCGAATCCCGGTAGATAAATACGTCAAGCGTGTCGCCAGCTTTTATGTTATCTGGAACCTGGTTTTTTGGAAGAAGCACTTCCGTTTTCCGGGCAGTATCCATGGATGGACTGTCGGAAAGATACACGCCGTTCGGTGATTTTTTTACCACGAACAGGGCTTGGGTTTTTCCTAATTGTATCATATTGTTTCCTTTCTATTTATAAAATTCAATGATGGAATATGGTTTGTTGGATGAGTCATTTAAGGTGACCAGGTATTTTTCCGGGTCTTCGTAAATCGCCGGATAGATGATATCACCTAATTCTGCCTGTTTCCGGTATTCAGCACGGAAGCTTGAGGATTTAAAATCTCTTGGAAGAAATTCTCTTGCCATTCGGATATATTCCCCATTATTAACATGATGATTAGAATCAATGTTGGATGAGACGACCGGAAAGGAGTCCAGAGGATGAAGCTCTTTTGGAATCCGGATTTTTCGTGGCGCATATTCCATATCATATGGAGCATCTGAAAGTGGATACCGATCTGTAATTTCGGGTGTTAATTTCTGAGGCATGCCTGACAGAGTGTCTACATAGATCCAGACCGAATTCGCGTATGCAAGAACTTCTCCTTCTTTTGTCGTCATAAGAAAGTTCCGGTAACCATATATGGAGTCAAACCGGTATGGCCAGGTGGCAATCCGGATGTCTTCCAGCAGCTTTGGATAACGCTTTACTTCAATCTGCCAGGAGGACAAAAGCCAGGAACGGTTGTGTCTGCTTAAGTAATTCACTCCAACTCCCAGGGACTCGGAATGAAAAATGCTGCAGTCTTGAAAGTAATGGGTAAGGGAAATTTCATCCAGTTCCAGCTTCTGGTCTACTTCGCTGTACCGGACGGTACTATGAAAATCAAACATGTTTTTTACACCTCTTCTTCATGTTGTGCATCCATTTTGACGTTTGCGCCGCATCCACATTAACGTCTGCGCCGCATCCACATTGACGTCTGCGCCGCATCCACATTGACGTCTGCCATCATTCATCATTTGGCGGGGGTGACCGCCAAATGATTCATGTCGGGCGTCCGCCCTATAGAAAAATGTTTGCAAGCTATGCTTCGTGAGCAAGCTCCCACGCATTGCTTGCAAACATTTTTCTGCATGGCAGACTGTAATCATGATATCATGAACGGGGGAAAAAAACCAGTGAATTTCTTCCTTATATATGGTATGATAGAACTGGCTGGCAACGAGTCAGCAAAAAAGAGGAAAGACAGGTGGTAATCATATGAAAAAAGTAATTAGTACACCAAAGGCACCAGCAGCAATCGGACCATATTCCCAGGCAATTGAAGCAGGTGATTTCGTTTTTACATCGGGCGTGATTCCGATTATTCCGGAGACGGGAGAATTAGAGACAGGTTCTATTGAAAAACAGGCAGACCAGGCTATTGGCAATCTGAAGAATCTGTTAGAGGCATCCGGAGTGACAATGGATCAGGTTATCAAGACAACGGTATTCATCAAAGATATGAATGATTTCGGGAAAGTAAATGAAGTATATGCAACTTATTTTCAGAAGGATTGTCCAGCAAGATCCTGCGTGGAAGTAGCCAGACTTCCGAAGGATGTATTAATTGAGATCGAAGCAATTGCATATAAAAAATGAACCGGATTAAAGATGTAAACCGTATTTTTCTTGGAACGGTTCTGTTAAGTGTAATAGGTTCACTATTTGTGAGCCTATTGCTTTTTGTAGATCAGACTTATCTTTTATCCCTTCTGGCAAGCCAGCTTCTGATGGTCTTTCCGGCTGCGGTCTATATGATGCGCTGGAATATCCCGGTGAAAGAGTGGATTGTGTTTCGCAAGATCTCTTTTCCGAAGATTCTTATGCTGGCGGGATTCTTTCTGGCTTCCATACCGGTATTGAATCTGATTCAAAGTGTTTCCCTGTTGTTTTTCCATCAGGTGATTAATCAGACAATGACAAAAATAATCTCCCAGTGGCCGCTGCCGGTGAGTATCATCTGCATTGCAGTGATTCCGGCATTTTTTGAGGAGAGTATTTACCGTGGAGTCTTTTTTTTAGAATACCGGAAAATGGGGTTGTTTTTTGGTGCCTTTTGTTCCGGCATGGTGTTCGGACTGCTTCATTTTAATCTCAACCAGTTCTTATATGCCTTTTATATGGGCGTATGGTTTGCACTTCTTGTAGACGTATGTGATTCCCTGCTGGCATCTGTGCTGCTCCATTTTGCAATCAACCTGTCCTCTGTGGTCAGTGCGTATCAGGCAGGAACAGCCCGGGTTACAGTGGAAAAAAGTGCTCTGATTGCAAAACTTCCGGGAATGACATTAGCAGCTGGAATCGGACTGATTATTTCCATAGGAATCTATGCAGTTTTACGGCTATGGAAAAAAGAACAGAAAAAAGACAGGGTGTTACCGGCTCGTGAAATGGTGACTCCGTCATTTGTGGCTGCCGTACTAATCTGTGTGGCACTGATGATTTCAAATGAAATGACCTGACGCGTTATACCGTCAGGTCAATGTTTTGCCCGAGATAAGGCTGTACAGACTGTTCCATCATTTTTGTCATCTCTTCCCCATTTGTCTCAACGAGATCTAGTGTATTGGCAAGAACTGCAGTGCCAACATCTGCCATGAGATTCTGGCAACTCATGTTCATCGATAACTGGGCGATGTCCATATACATACCTCCCTTGTCTGCATCATTTTCTCTTATCATAACATATTCTGGATCTTCTGGCTACTGTTTGTTTGCTGGTAACAGGGCATGGGGCTAACTACTTGACATTATGTCGAAGTCTTGTTATAATTGTTACGAAAATGTTAAAGAATTGTAACAAATGAGAGATAGGCAGGGAAGACCTGTGTAAAAAAGGAGTTTTCTGATTATGAAGAAAAAAGTGATTATAAAGTCAGCGTTTTGCTTTGGTATGGCAGCTGTTGTTGCCTTGACCGTGGAAGGCATTCCATCCGCTTCTGCTACATTGGCGCAGGAGACAGGTGTGGCAGGAATTTCTCTGACGCTGGATAAATATTATTCATCAGCATCCGTAGAAGACATGGCACCGATTGTTCTTGAGACAAAAGATGCAGTAAGCCAGGACAATGCGGAAGCAGAGCCGGTAGAAGAAGAGAAGCCAGAAGCAGAAGAGAAAGAGGTTGAGAAAAAATCAGAGTACGAGAATGTTGGAATCTCGATTGCAAATGATTATGTTAATATTCGTGCACATGCAAGCCAGGATGCCAAGGTTCTCGGAAAATTATATAAAGGTTCTGCAGCAACCATTCTTGCCACAAAAGGAGAATGGGTAAAGATTAAATCCGGAAGTGTTACGGGTTATATTAATAAAGAATATCTGGCAATTGGATTTGATGCAGAAGAACTGGTTGATAAGTATGCTACCAAATGGGCAGTCATTAATACAACGACTTTAAAAGTCCGTGAGAAAAATGATCTTGAATCTTCCGTGTTAACACTTGTTCCGGAAGGAGAAGAATATGAGATTATAAAAGATACCGGACACTGGTATAAGATCTTAATTGACGATGCAGATGACGGCGGAGAACAAACAGTCGGATTCATCTTAAAAGAATATGCGGATGTCCGCGTGGAATTTAAACAGGCTATATCCATTGAGGAAGAAGAAGCAGAAAGAAAGAGAAAGGAAGAAGCAGAACGGGCAGAGAAAGAACAGGCAGACCGCCTTGCAGAAAGCCAGAAGAGCAGTTCTTCCTCATCCGGCAGTTCCTCTTCAACCAGTTCCTCAGGAAACTCTTCCTCAAGTAGTTCCTCCTCAGGAAGTTCTTCCGGAAAGAGCAGTCAGAGCAGCTCTTCTTCCAAGAAAGAAGACAGCAGTTCTTCTAAGACAACGGTAGTTGGAAGTGGAAGCGGTGCAGATATTGCAGCATATGCTTTGAAGTTTGTCGGAAATCCATATGTATATGGAGGAACCAGTCTGACGAATGGAACCGATTGCTCTGGATTTACCTATTCCGTATACAAGAGCTTTGGAATCTCCATTCCAAGAACATCTTCCGCTCAGGCAGGTGTTGGAAAAAGTGTTGATTTTTCCGAGTTAAAAGCAGGCGACTTAATTTTCTATGGAAAAGGTGGAAGTATTAATCATGTTGCGATGTATATCGGCGGCGGTCAGGTAGTGCATGCCAGCAATCCGAAATCCGGAATCCGGGTATCCAATTACCGTTACCGTACACCGATCTGTGCAAGAAGAATTGTAGAATAAAACATCTCCCCTGTGGAGCAGGATATTGGAACATCGTTTTCATACATCCTGCTCCACAGGGGATTTTTTTGTCTGTTCATTCTTATTGTCTGAATAATCAAACTTCTTTTATTTCAAAAACGTGGATTGACATTCTGCTCTTTGTGGATAATATACAAAAAATTCGTCACCTCTTGTCGAAACTGACGGTTGGTGTCGAATTATGCAGAATGATTGTGGATAGTTATCCACAATTTAAAAGCCGAGAACCTCGATAAAAGAAGTTATACACAAAGTTATCCACATTATCCACCGAAAAGAACTATAATTTCGGTGGAAAAGAACAAGATCAATTCGAATGCCCGTTTTGTCGTATGAGATAAATTTGAATCTGATTCTGTAAAACAAAATTGTCAGCATTGACAACGCAATTTCGGAAAGAAGTCAGAAAATTAGAAGAAAAATATGAATATTCCAACAATAAATGATCTATCATAGACAAAATTACAATATTATGGTATAATTCACTCATAGATTTTCTTAAATCATTGGGGTTTTTTAGGAAAGCTATAATATTTAACTAAAGGAGTTGGACGGCATGAAATTTATAATTAGCGGACATAACATTGAAGTAACTGAGGGGTTGAAATCAGCAGTATATGAGAAGATTGGCAAGTTGGAAAAGTATTTTACGCCAGATACAGAGATTCATGCAACGTTAAGCGTTGAGAAGGAGAGGCAGAAGATCGAGATTACGATTCCGATGAAGGGTAATATTATCCGGGCAGAACAGATAAGCAGCGATATGTATGTATCCATTGACCTGGTGGAAGAGATTATTGAGCGCCAGCTTCGC
>JAQXIP010000020.1 GCA_029007845.1 Clostridiales bacterium | reverse complement strand
AACCTTCTCCATTTTTCTTGCGACGATTATCTCAAAATTAAAGGGTGATATGCGAATTAAAGGGATGCAATATATATGTGAGCCGGGAAACCCTTTTGAAGGCTTAGAACCACAGCCGCGACTTCATATACGAGCTGTAGGTCAACCATTTTTTGAAAAATATATACAGAACATTGATTTTGAAAGTTTATTTCAATTAGATCATGAGCAGTTGAGTACAGAATCACAGAGACATATTTTGCTGAATGCGAAAACTTTATATCAGAGAATAGAGGAACATTTTACAACGGAAGAGGAATTGCAGAAGTTCTGTAGTTTTCTCGTTATGCGTTGTTATCTGGTTGCTGTATCAACCGAGAATCAGCAGTCCGCTTTCCGGGTGTTTTCTGTGATGAACAGCCGTGGGTTGGATTTACTTCCAATTGATATCATTAAATCTAATACCATTGGTGGAATTGTGGAGAAAGATCGACAGGCATATACAGATAAGTGGGAGGCTTTGGAGAATAGCGTTGGAAGAGCCGGATTTAATGATGTGTTTGCGCATACACGTATGATTTTTGCAAAGAAAAAAGGCAAGAAGGGACTTTTAGAAGAGTTTAATCAATATGTATTGACGCAGTGTTCGGGAAAGCAGCTGGTGGATGAAATCCTTGAACCATATACAGATGCATATGCAATTGTAAAAAATTCTGATTATCAGGCGGCTGATCATTCTGGTGAAATTAACTATATGCTTCAATGGCTAAACAGAATAGATAATTCTGATTGGGTGCCTGTTGCAATGAGATTCTTCGCAGAACATCAGCAGGATTCTGAATACTGCTTATGGTTTGTAAAGAAACTGGAGAGGTTGGCAGCATATATGCATATTACCTCAAAAGATGTGAATGCGCGTATCGAGAGATACCACTGGATTCTTGAAGAAATGTCACAAGGGCAATCATCCATGGAGGATCCATTGAAAACAATTGAGCTGACAAATGCAGAAAAGAATTCATTTAAGAATGCATTGAACGGCGAAATCTATAGAATGACTTCCAGAAGAAGAAATTATGTTGTTTTGAGGCTGGATTCATTTGTATCGGACGGCGCGGCTAAATATGATTCGTCGATTCTTACAATAGAGCATGTATTACCGCAGACGGTAAAAGAAGATTCCGAATGGGCTAGGATATGGTCGGATGTTGAAAAACGTCAGTATTGGCTTAATCGAATTGCTAATCTTGTGCCGTTATCAAGAAAACACAATTCTGAAGCTCAAAATTATGACTTTGACGTAAAAAAGAATACATATTTTACAAGTAAAAATGGAACTACATCCTACTCGTTAACGAGTCAGGTAATAAAGGCAGATGTTTGGACACCGGAATATGTTGAGGAGCGACAAAAGAAATTGCTGGAAATATTTGAAAAAAATTGGGATTTGACTGCGGAATCAGAAGATACATTAGGTAGCACATTCAGACTTGCACTAAGAGGATGCATGGCAGAGGCAGTTAGAGAGGACAATGGTGATTTTACTGTATTAAAAGGAAGTACAATCGCAGAGGATACAACTGAAAGCCTACAACAGACTTATAGTGAACTTCGGAAAAAACTCATAGATAATGGTATTGTCGTTGATGGGGTTTTTACACAATCCTATACATTTAGTAGCCCATCTGCTGCGGCTTGCGTAGTGTCTGGCAGATCTGCAAATGGAAAGACAGAGTGGACAACGGCAGACGGGGTGAAGCTGAAAGACGTAAAGTAGTGTTTTTTTATTTATGGATTATATCGCAGATTTGATGAGCTATATGTTCAAGATATGTAAGCAAATAGTAGTGGATATTTTCATGACTCGGATTAAAGGTAGGTATATATATACGGAGCGATTTTAGGCGACAGTAGCAGAGGCACTGCTGGCTGCAGGACCGGATGTGGAAGGTGCAGGAAATATGTGAGGGAAAATAAAATGAAGAAAATCGTCATTGCAATAGTAAGCATCCTGTTATTATCCGGCTGTGGGTCGGCATCAGCTACATTGAATTATAAGCAGATCAGTACCGATGAGGCAGTTACGATGATGCAGGAGCAATCGGATTATATCATTCTGGATGTCCGAACAGAGGAAGAATTCGAAGAAAAACATATACCGGGAGCCATCTGTATCCCGAATGAGACGATTGGCTCTGAGGAGATTCCGGAGCTTGCGGATAAGGATCAGTTGATCATGGTTTACTGCCGATCCGGCAACCGAAGCAAGCAGGCGGCGGAAAAACTTGCTAAGCTGGGGTATACGAATATTGTGGAATTTGGCGGTATCAATGACTGGACCGGGAAAACTGTTTCTGGTGCAGAGCAATAAGGGCAATCAGAACAAAACTGGAGTTGGCAAAAATGGGAGAACAACTCAAACATGAAAAGGAAGTTGACTGTCTATACGACGGGAAAGATTAAGAAAGGGAGATTATGTGCTGTCTGTATTACATTGATGAGGCCGTGGAGAAGGATATCGAGCGGCTTGTAAATGACCTTGACAAAAATATAAAATTGAAGATCGGATTTGTTTGGGATAGGGGAGCATAGACTGCGGGAAATTGTTCGTGATGATTATGAATGCAGATATCATCTGATGATTGGAAGGGTAATACGGATTAAACGCCGGTCCTTTGAGAAATTCATAAATCAGGTTGGTGAGATATAAGATGTCGACAAGGAGCCTTGGGTGTGGTATGATTAATTCATCTATTAATTTGTAAAAATAATTTGAAAAAAACGAGACTGTGAATGGAGATGAAAACAAATGACAGTTGTTGTTGATTATGACGCAGGCAATATAAGAAGTGTGGAGAAGGCATTCCAGTATATTGGAGAAGACACGGTGCTGACACGAGACTATCATATATTAAAACAGGCAGACCGGGTTGTGCTGCCGGGGGTTGGAAGCTTTGGTGATGCCATGGAAAAGCTTGAGCGTTATGACTTGATTTCTCCGATTCAGGAAATCGTGGATGCAAAAGTTCCATTTTTAGGAATCTGTCTTGGCCTGCAATTATTATTTCGAAGCAGTGATGAAAGCAGTGGTGTGAAAGGGCTTTCGCTTGTTGACGGTGAGATCGTAAGAATTCCGGATAAAGAAGGATTAAAGATTCCTCATATGGGATGGAATAATATATCCATTAAGCCGGGAGCACGGTTATTTGAAGGAATTCAGGGTGATCCTTATGTCTATTTTGTTCATTCTTATTATCTCAAAGCCGATCACAGGGAAGAAGTTGCTGCCACAACCCAGTATAGTGTAACTATCGATGCTTCAATAGAGAAAAACAATCTGTTTGCCTGCCAGTTCCATCCGGAAAAAAGCGGGGATGTAGGTCTGCAGATCTTACGGAATTTTGCCAATATGGGAAAGGAGGATTTCTAAATGTTTACAAAGCGAATCATTCCTTGCCTGGATGTACATAACGGACGTGTTGTAAAAGGGATTAACTTTGTTAATCTAAGAGATGCCGGTGATCCGGTGGAAGTTGGAAAAGCCTATGGAGAAGCTGGCGCGGATGAGCTGGTGTTCTTAGATATTACGGCTTCCTCTGATGCAAGAGCCATTAAAGCCGAGATGGTCCGGAGAGTGGCAGAGACCGTTTTCATTCCATTTACGGTTGGAGGCGGAATCCGGACCGTAGATGATTTTAAAGAGATTCTAAGGGAAGGTGCAGATAAAGTTGCAGTTAATTCTGCGGCTATCATGAATCCGGATCTGATTGCTGAAGCAGCGGATAAATTTGGCAGCCAATGTGTGGTAGTGGCCATTGACGCCAAACGCCGGGAAGACGGAAGCGGCTGGAATATCTATAAAAATGGCGGCCGGGTCGATATGGGAATTGATGCTGTGGAATGGGCAGTCAAGGCAAATCAGCTTGGAGCAGGGGAAATTCTTATTACCAGTATGGACTGTGATGGTACAAAGGACGGTTACGATCTGGAACTGACAAGGGCGATTGCAGACCGGGTATCTATACCGGTTATTGCCTCCGGCGGTGCCGGAAAACTGGAACATTTCAAAGACGCGCTGACAAAAGGACATGCAGATGCTGCACTGGCAGCCTCCCTGTTTCATTATAAGGAGCTGGAGATATGCGAGGTAAAGGAATATTTAAAGGGCGAAGGAGTCAGTGTCCGTCTTTAACGATACAAAAGAGAAACAGGAGCGTGCAGCTATATGGCAATGATTCAAAATGACTGGCTGGATTCCATTCAGGAGGAATTCCACAAGCCGTATTACCGGGAATTATACCAGTTCATCCGGGAGGAATATACAACGAAAGTAATCTATCCTCCGGCAGAAGATATCTTTAACGCCTTTCATTTTACGCCGTTAAGTAAAGTGAAAGTGCTGATTCTGGGGCAGGATCCTTATCATAATGACCATCAGGCTCATGGTTTGTCTTTTTCGGTTCCACCGGATCAGAAAGACATCCCACCGTCTCTTCAGAATATCTATAAAGAATTACAGGATGATCTGGGATGCCGGATTCCGAATAATGGTTATCTGAAAAAATGGGCTGACCAGGGGGTTCTTATGTTAAATACCGTGCTTACCGTCCGGGCGCATCAGGCCAATTCCCATCAGGGAAAAGGCTGGGAGCAGTTTACCGATGCGGTTATCTCGGCGGTTAATGAACAGGACCGGCCAATCGTATACATGCTGTGGGGAAGACCGGCACAGTCCAAGATTCCCATGCTTCATAATCCAAAACATCTGATTCTGAAAGCACCTCATCCAAGTCCGTTGTCTGCCTACCGTGGTTTTTTCGGCTGCAGACATTTCAGCCAGGCAAACCAGTTTCTTTCCGAACATGGCGTGGAACCAATTGACTGGCAGATTGAGGATGTGTGAATGTTCCGTTATGAGACGCATGCCGCCAGAATTGTATAGAATGACGGATATCATGAAATCACGCTTCCCAAGGGTTAATCAGTGATTGAGCTGTGGATACTATGGTGGGGATTTAGATAACGGCGGATTAGTGGGTATTTCCGGACAGAGCAGGGACACCTTGCTCCGTTGTCCAGTTCTATCTCACAGGGCGACTTGAATAATGTGCGGATGTGAACAGGGTTTACCAGTACTGATTTGTGACAAAACAGAAAGCCATGCCACTGGCTTGCAACGTAAGATAGGGAAAGGCTGCACGGATAGATACCATCCTTTGTATGGACTTCAATCTGGTGTGAGCCTTTTGCTGTTATATAATAGATTTCTTCCGGCTTCAGGAACAGCTCCTTGCTTGGGAGTGGGAAAGCTATTTTCTGTCCCTCTATGTGAGAGGGCGTTTTTATTTTCTGGAGAATGTTCTCTAGACAAAGTTCAACTTTTTTTGTAAAATCTGGATCATTTTTTATAAGGTAATCCAATGCTTCTACTTTATATCGAAAGGTAATGGAGGCCATCTCTTCATGGGTTGTGGTAAAGATAATATAGGAGCGTGGGTCTTTCTGCCGGATCTTTGCTGCCAGCTGGATGCCATTTTGATTCTGCTTAAGATCCACGTCTAAAAAATAAACCGCATTTTCACCTTGCTCTGGAAGCGAACGAAGTAACTGAGCAGGAGAGGAGGCGGCGCAGACGATCTGAAAATCATAGGCAGAAATAAAGCAGTATTTTTCAATAATCTCTTGTAAAAAGGAAAGTTCCTCTTCGTTATCTTCACATAGATAGATGGGAATCATTTTTTAGTCTCCTTTCTGGACGGCAATCGTCTGTATGAAACGGGTGTCTTTTTGCTCGGTTATAACATGGATATCTGGATGTTGTTCCAAAAGAAGCCTCGCATTGGTAAGTCCCAGTCCATTATGCCCATTCTTGGTGGAAAAACCTTGCTGGTAAAGCTGTTCTAATGGAACACTAAGGGGAGGTGTGCTGTTCTCAATATGGAAAATGATTTGATGATTTTTGGTATAAACTGCCAGAAGCAGGAATTTTTCTGCGGAATTCTCAGCAGCTTCAATGGCATTATCCAGATAGATTCCAAGAATCCGGGAAAGTGCCAGAAGATCGGTGGGAATCTGCCGGATAGTTTCGGTTAATTCCAAAGAGACATCAATCTGCCGGTTCATTGCTTCAATGCATTTCGTATAAAAAATCCCTTTGATTTCTAAGACTTCAATCTGGCTTAAACGTCCAATTACCGCATTTTTATCTACTAGCGAATTACCTGCCTTCATAATTTTCTCATCAAAAAAGACCTTTAGGCGGTCTAGATCGCCATTATTGATGTATCCGCCCAGTGTGGCAAGGATATTCATATAATCATGGCGGAACCGCCGCATCTCCTGATAGTGGCTCTCCAATTGTGTGGTGTATTCCCGAAGCGACTCCTGAGCCTGGTTTCTTAATGCCAGCTCCTGATTTTCTTTCAACAGCTGATACAAGTTCATGTAAAGAAAAAGATTCACCAGAATAAAACATAAGAACAAAATACCATTAAAAATCAGCGCAGCAGTGGAAAATCCGGAAAAACTTCCCCAGTAGATATAGCAGACAAAGATTCCGGCGCAGAGAATCGTTTCGAGCAGAAGTGCTTTTAGCTGCCTGTCAGGAATTAATCCCGGATTTGTGGCCAGCTTCTGGCGGAGTGTTCTCCCAAGAATATAGGCGGGGAAAAGGGAGAAAAGAGCAGTCATTGTAAAGTGAAGCCATGGAAGCCAGTTGGACGCATAAATCATTGCATAATCATATCCCATACACCGCTCCAGAATGGAAACACCATAATCTATCAGTACACTCCATAACCAGCTTACAAGTACAAGAATCATGTTCCAGATAAAAAAGCGTTCATGAGAATAAAAAAGAATTAGCAAGGCTCCTGTCAGCATGACACCTGCAGTGACATAACCGAAGAAGTTGGAACCGAAACAGGCTGTAGTGAATAGGTAGGCATACAAGATCAGTTTTGTCTTTTTCCTGATGGGAGGAAGCAAAAGCAGGTCAATGGTGCCAGCCAGTACAAATAGGGATAATATGGTAACAATTTTCATGGAAATACTCATGATACGGTACTCCTTCTTTTGTCTTCGTTTAAAACAATAAAAAAAATTCATGTTTTTCTAATCATAACACAATATATTAAAAAAGAAAAGATGGTTATTCAAAATAACCAATTTACTAACGCTTAGGCAGGATTTGCCAACGTTCAGGAAAAAAATGTAGATATGTATAAAAAATGTGTTAGTCTTGTATCGAAAGAGGGTGAGTTTGATTTTATGTTATGGGAAAAGATAATAGACTGGTGTGAATCCGAGGTCGATTTCTTGCCGGGCGAACGGGAAACAGTTCGTTTTGGTCTGGAGATGTGCGCTGACAGTGTGTTAAAGCTTTTAGGACTCATGATAACAGGAATCTTTCTGGGGAAGTGGACAGAATTTGTAGTTGTGCTGTTGTTTTTTTGCAGTCTCCGTATATGGGCAGGAGGAAAACACTGCAAAACAAGTATTGGATGTTTTCTCTTTATGCTTCTAACTTGTATCGTATCCGTATTTGGTTCGGAAGGATTGCGAACCTTTGGGAGACAAACAATGGTAGTCATCTGGCTAGTATGTGTGATTCTGGTGGCACTGTATGCACCGTTTCCTTCCACCCAAAATCCCAGCATCGGTGAGGAAACGAGAAAGAAAAAAAGAACCGGTGCATGTGTGTGGATCATTTTTGAAGGGGCTTGCATATGCTTTATTCCGGATGTGCGTTTGGCATGGATGTGTTTGTCAGCGATCGTAATTGAGGTAATTACCTTATTACCTATCAATTATAAAAGAATCTGAAATGAAGGAGGAGGAGAAGGGTGAGCAATATGAAAAAGACAGCGGCAGGATTGCTTGTAAGAACAGCAAAAAAAGTGGCGGGAACTACGGTTCATAGAAGTTTATTTCCGTGGACATATGAAAAGAAAGCACCAGATGCTATGTTGGAGTATTTGCGGCAGAAGCCGAAAAAAGAAAGAGATTAAAAGTTCTGTTCATGAAACTGAAGGAATTTTTAATAAGAGGAATCGGAGGGCTGAGAAAGTTAAGCTGGATGATTCAAAATGAATTATGCAAAGGAGGAAGGGCAAAAAAAAGAATGGAAAGACAATGCGCTGTATTTTATGCATGATGTTACATAATACAGTCAGAGAAAAGGAGAACCTATAAACAAATTTTACAAGGAGAAATGAGTTATGAAAAAAAGATTAAAAAAAGTTTTGGCAGCAGGATTTGTACTGGCAGTAGTAATTGTACCATTTGGATCAGAAAATGTGGCTTTGGCGGCGGATACAAATTCACAGGAGACGATTCAAGAAACGGAAATGTCATCGGCAATTGTTCCATATGGAGCAGTAAGTTTAACGGGAAACTATAATTCAAATAAAACTACTATGTCAGGTGATTTTCAAGTGGCACAAAGTTCATATATGGTTATGACTTTGGATTACAAAGAAATTCATCCGCAAACAGGAGCGTCTACATCCAAAAAAGGATATGTCCTTGCAGAGGGTGGTAGTGAGGGTTCTCATACAGGTGCAACACATATTAGTGGAATGAGGAATGCATCAACAGGATATTCATATAATTCAGGAACATTACATGGATATCGGAACGGAAGCTTGGTTGCAACCACAACTGTGCTGTAATAGCTTGATGCTATATTTTTAGAGAGATATTCGCATAACTGAGTGTGAAATAATTATATTTTAAAGGGGGAAGATATTTATTTCCCCCTTATGGAGGTGGAGAATTTGAACTACAAAAAACTATGTTTTGTTTTCTTGTTATCATTTTTCTTATTGACAGGCTGTCAGTCAGAAGGGCAGCAGTTGGAAACAGAAGGTGACAGCTTTGATCAAAGTTTTTATCAGACGGAGTATCTTCAGCGAATGGAAAATGGTTACTATTTCCCGGATCCTAATAAGCCGGGAATCATGGATTTCTATGACACAGAAACAGATATGGCTATGCCGTTATGCAATAAGCCGGAATGCACGCATAATTCAGATGAATGTAATGCCTATTTTCCCGACAGCAGCTTTGCTGCCAGTTTTCAATGTGCGGATCGTTATATTTATCGGATAGGACGTTCTGCAAAAGACAAAGGGCAATATGTATTATATCGGATTACGCCGGATGGTTCTTCAAGGGAGGAATTATGTAATCTCTATAAGGCTGAAGGTGAGGATATGTTTGCCAATTTCATTGTACACAAAGGTTCCATATATTATGTGTTGAGAAATATTTCGACTCTGGAGGAGCGTACAGAAAAAGTATACCGTGTACCCTGCAGGAAAAATGCGAAGGTGGAAGAGGCCGCTTTGGTGAAAGGACTGGGAGTAGACATTTACCGCATGAAAGCCCAGGGAGATAATGTCTATTTTCAGGCAATCACATATGAGGACAAGCAGGGGAACGGATGCAGGGGAAACCTGTACAAATATAATATTAGAACAGGAAAAACAGAGACTGCCGTAGAAAATCTCATAAAAGATTTTGTAATTGTAGACGGGATCATCTATGGGGACACAGGTTCAAGTATTGTTGCATATGATACGGAAAAAGGGACAAGCCAGGAAGTATGGCCAGAAGGCAAGATGTATCTGTCTTATGATGGAACATATATATACGGGGATACACAGGCATTTATGGCGTTTGATGAAAATCCAACAAAAGAACGGGAAATTATTGTCTGGGATAAAAAGTTTAAAGAGATAGACCATATATCGTTACCTGCGGATGATACTTGCTATTTTGGTGGAATGGATTACCTATTTGCAGAACAGTCTGGTGAGAATGGAAAAGTGATTAAAAGGTTTGATAAAAAACAGATTGGTACAGGAAAACAGGAATGGAACATGCTGGAGATAGAAGAATAGAGGGAAGACATGGAATGCAGAAGAGTTTTTTGCCGGAAAAAAATGGTTATGTTTATTGGGCTGCTTATTTTGGCCAATGCGTTTCTTTTTCTAAAAGAAACGGTTATGGATGATAAGAAGCTGGGAATCGACCGACTTGCACAGAACCGGTATGAACAGGAATTTTTAAAACAATATAAGGGTATGACACCAGAACAGGTCAACGTAGAGATGGAAAAAGAGGCTGCGCTGGAAGGAAACACATGGATGCCAGAAAAGTTGATGGCATTCTATGAACTGAAGGATCAGGCGGTATATTTAGCCGGTTATCGCGATTCTGTGGAACAAATCCAAAAGAGGCAGCAGTCCATGAGCAGTCTTTGTGTTTTTAACAGGAGCCGTTTTTCAATGAGTAATGTAATAAAGACAGCAAAAGACTATGGTAAAGTAAAGGATACCGTGCTCAGCATGGGTGCGGACGGCATAGTTGACCGTATAGCCGGACAGGTTTCTTGCCAGATTCTTGTGTGTGTGTTTCTTCTATTCTTGGTCTTTGATTTTCAGCAGGAAGTAGTAAACGGATTCTCCTATGTAGTGTATGCTACACCGGAAGGGCGCGGGAAACTATCATTTCGGCGGATTGTGCTTCTGGTTCTTTCTGGATTGCTTGTGGGGAGTATGCTGTATGCAGAACGGATATTTTTGAATCTGTTTTTCTTTGGCGGAGCGGACTCCTTATCGCGGACTGTTCAGTCGGTTGCTTCCTTGTCAGGAATATGTATCCCGGGAATGACAGTTGGTGGTTACCTGGTATTTTATTCGATTGTACATTGCTTGGGGGCAGTTGCATCCGTTATGGCAATATGGTTTTTCTTTGCTTTATTCAGAAACCATACTGCAGCCATGCTGGCTTCCGGTATCGTATATGCCGTAGAATACAGTCTTTGGCGTTTTATTACACCACAGAGCAGACTAGTATTACTTCATGATCTGAATTTATGGAATATGCTGGAGCCGTTCCGATGGATGGCAGAATACCGAAATGTGAATGTTTTTGGAAGGGCAGTAGGATTGTTTTCGATGGAAAGTATGTTCCTTGTTATGCTGCTAATATCAGTGGGGACGGGAATCTGTATATGTGGGCAGAAAAAGCGTCCCGTAGGTCGGTCTGGAAGACTGGCAGCCATTGCGGATAATATGAAAAAAAAGGCGGGCACATTTTTGTGTGGGGTGCCGCAGTATCTTAATTCCACGGGTGTGGAATTATATAAGCTTCTCATTCCGCAGAAGGGTTTTCTGGTTCTGATACTGGCAGGTTATCTTTGTTCCGGTTTCTTTTCGACGGACAGGATGATTCAGTACAGTAGTGTGGAAAGCATCTTAAATGAGGTATATGACACATATGGAGGCACACTTCCCGAAGACCAGGACACGGGAATTTATGAATATGTAAAACAATCCTCAGAGACGGTGCAGGATGCCAGAAATTATTATATGGATTATAAGAAAAAATATAAAGAGGGAATATGTAGTCAAGAGGAACTGGAAGAAGCGGGTTACCGTGTGGACGCGTGTGCAGATCTGGAAGAAGCAGTCCGTATTTTAAAAAAGCACATTTCTTATCTGGAAGGGCAGAAAAGGATGGGAAAAAACGTGGAACTGATAAACCCGTCTGGTTACTACCATTTATTAGATAAAGATGACCAGGATATTCTGAATGTCCGTATGCTGGAATTATTGTTTATGATTACAGTTTTATCAACAGGGGTAATGTTGTATGAGAAGAAATGTAAAACATTAAATCTGTTTCGGTCTACAGAAAAAGGACGTGGTAGGATATTTGCCTCTAAGTGTGTGGCAGTGTCTGTTGTCTCTGGCGGAATGTGCCTATTGGAGGCGGCAAGTCATTTTTATTATGTCAGTCAGGTATATGGTATTACGGGACTGGGTGCAGCAGTGCAGAGTCTGGAGGAATATGGAAATGTACAGGTAGATGTAAGCATTGGATTCTATCTGGCTGTTCTGCTTTTTGTGCGCTTACTCTTGTTTGTGTGTGTGTCAGTCAGTGTTGTTTGTCTTTCCGTGTTTCTGCCGCAGAAAAATGCACTGCCCGTTTCCTTGCTGCTGGTGTGCATCCCTGGGGCACTATATATTACCGGAATTGAACTGTTCAGAACGGTGTCGTTAACTGTGCCATGTGGGGCAGTTGGACTACATCTTTTTGAAGCAGAATCCTATGGGTGGATAAAAGCGGTTTTGGTAATGTCAGCTGCATCTGTATTACTGGGTATAACCGGATACCGAATATCAAAGAATGGGAAAAAACCATAGTGAGAAGAGGAGAATTAAGAATGAAACTGGAATTGCAGAATGTGACAAAGCAGTATGGAAAGAAAAAAGCACTGGATAACCTGAGCCTTGTGCTGGAACCAGGAATTTATGGTTTGCTTGGACCGAATGGAGCAGGAAAAAGTACATTGATGAATCTGCTTACCGACAATATAAAGAGGGATGGAGGGGCAATTTTATATGATGGAAAAGATATTCTGGATATGGGGAAGGACTTCCGAAGGCTAGTGGGATATATGCCACAGCAACAGGGATTCTACGAAGACTTTTCGGCCAGGGCATTTTTAGTTTATATGGGAGGCTTAAAAGGAATCAGCAGAAAAAATGCAAAAAAAGAAGCAGACATCCTTTTGTCAAAAGTGAATCTTACAGAGCATCGAAAGGAACCAGTTGGTTCATTTTCTGGCGGAATGCGTCAGAGAGTGCTGCTTGCCCAGGCTCTGCTTGGAGATCCAAGGGTACTGATTCTGGACGAACCAACAACGGGACTTGATCCAAGAGAACGCATCCGTATCCGTAATTTTATCAGTGATCTTGCAGAGGAGAGGATCATTCTGATTGCTACTCATGTGGTTTCTGATGTTGAGTTTATCTCAAAAGAGATTTTGATGTTAAAAGATGGAAAATTGTTGGCAAAAGATAATCCGGTAAAATTGTTGGAGACCTTAGAGGAAAAGGTTGTGGAGGTGGAAACGGATGAAAATGGAAAGAATTATTTGTCGCAGCATTATCGTATAAGTGGTTTATCACATGATAATGGACAGATTGTTGTGCGCTGTGTTGTGCCGGATCGGAAAGAGCTTTTCCAGTCTGGATTGAAAGGAAGAACAGTAAAACCAAATCTTGAAGATTTATATCTGTATTACTTTGAATGACTTTAGCTGGATACTGCTATCAGTATCTTCTATTGTAACCGTTCAGCCGTAACGAGCGCACAGCCGCAGGAAGCATGCAGAATATCAGGTACCATGAAATACCCGCTTTCGCTCCGTTGAACACGTAGCGGTACTAAGGTTTTGCAAAAAACGCAAAACCAAGTGCCGACGTGTTCAAAGGGATATTTCATGGTACCTGATATTCTGCGTGCTTTCGGCGGCTGTGCGCTCGTCACGGCTGAACTGTTACTTTTATTTGGTTAGCTTATACGATTTTACTTGCGATTTGCAGCAGTTACGAGTAGAATAGTGGGGATGTGGTATGCCTGTCAGGGATGTCCACACAACATTTATTTGAAAAGGTATGGTATGATATGGGAATTCCAATAAAACTAGAGGCGTTTGAAGGACCTCTGGATCTGTTACTTCACCTGATTGAAAAGAATAAAGTAAATATATATGATATCCCAATTGTGTTGATTACCGAACAATATATGGACTATATTTCTGCTATGCAGGAAAACAATATGGATGTTATGAGTGAATTTCTTGTGATGGCGGCAACCCTTTTAAATATTAAGTCCCGGATGCTTCTTCCAAGAGAAGAGACAGAGGAGGAAGAGGAGGAAGATCCGAGACAGGAGCTGGTGGAACGGCTTCTGGAATATAAAATGTACAAATATATGTCCTACGAACTGAAAGACCGGCAGATGGATGCCTCTCATATTTTATATAAAGAGGCATCCATTCCGAAAGAAGTGGAGCAATACAAAGAAGAGGTTGATCTGGATGAGCTTTTACAGGATGTAACTTTAGGAAAGCTGAATACCATTTTCCGTTCGCTGATTCGAAAACAAGTGGACAAGATTGATCCAATCCGGAGTAAATTTGGTAAAATTGAGAAAGAGGAAGTGAACCTTCCGGAAAAAATGATATTTATTGAGGAATATGCCCGTTCTAAGAAAAAATTCAGCTTTCGCAGATTAATGGAATTATCCTCTTCCAAAACAGAGCTTATTGTCTCATTTCTTGGAATACTGGAACTGATGAAAACCGGTGTGCTTAAAATCGTGCAGGAGCATATCTTTGATGATATTCTGATTACTTATGTTGGAGGAAGCGAAAGTGGAAATTAAGAAAGTTGAGGCTGTGATTGAGGCAATCCTCTTTACGATGGGGGATGCTGTAGAAGTTGACCGGATTGCGGCTGCGGTAGAGCATGATGAAGAGACTGTTCGTAATATCATTCGGAATATGATGGTAAAGTATAAGGAAGAAGACCGTGGAATCCAGATTGTGGAGATTGATGGTGCTTTTCAGATGTGTACAAAAGCAGAAATGTATGACTCCATCATTCAGGTAGCACATGTACCGAAGAAGCATGTGCTTACCGATGTATTGTTGGAAACCTTGTCCATTATTGCCTATAAACAGCCCGTCACCAAGATGGAGATTGAGGCAATCCGCGGGGTGAAGTCCGATCATTCCGTCAACAAGCTGATTGAATACCAGCTTGTATGTGAAGTGGGACGTCTGGATGCGCCGGGAAGACCATTGCTGTTTGGAACGACAGAAGAATTTCTGCGTAATTTTGGCATAAAGTCACTGGAAGAGCTTCCGGTACTCAACGAAGAAAAAAAGGAAGATTTCAAACAGGAAGCGGAAGAAGAGATTCAGCTGTCGCTGGATTTGTAATGGAAAATGGAGGAGAATTGGAATGTTAATTGCAAAAGTGGCAGGTGTGATGGTATGTTTCCTCATAATCGCATATGCCCTTTCTTTTTATTACAACAGGCAGGTGTCCGTGGAAACCTATTTTCTGCCGGGGAAAGAGGAGCAGGCTTACATAAAATTTGCTTTTTTGACGGATATTCACGACAGCCTGTACGAAAAAAGACTAAATGAGCTGGTGGGACACTTAAAGAAGGAAAAACCGGATTTTATACTGGTAGGGGGAGACGTGGTTGTAAAAAAACGGTTTCATCCGGAAAAAGCATTATCGTTCTTGAAAGAAATTGCGGACATCGCACCGGTTTATTATGCCAATGGAAACCACGAAATGAAGCTTTCTCTTACGATGCCGGAGGAAATGGAACAATATAATAAACAAGTACAGGCTCTTGGTGTCCATCGTCTTGTTAACGAGAGTATAGGTATCTGCATGAAAGGAAAAACAATCAATCTGTGCGGGCTTGACCTGCCGGAATCTTTTTTTCGGAAATTGGGAAAGCCGGAAAAGCTTACAAAAGAAAAGATAGACGCATTTGTTGGAATGAAACGAAAAGAATATACCATTTTACTTGCCCATCATCCAAGGTATTTTGATGCCTATGCAGACTGGGGCGCCGATCTGGTTCTATCCGGGCATATTCATGGAGGCGTAATTCGGCTTCCGAAAGTGGGCGGGCTGCTTTCACCGGATCTTAGTTTTTTTCCAAAATACAGTGGCGGCATGTACCATAAGAAAAACTCGGTGATGATTGTTTCCAGGGGAATCGGAGTACATTCCATTCCGTTCCGTTTATTTAACAAACCAGAACTATCTATGGTTGTTCAAACAGAAAACGAAGGGCTTTTACCACATTTTCCGGATGGGGCGCACTGACAGAGATCCCCAGTGTTGGATTTTTTAACGCACATTCCGGAACTTCTTTTGCCAGACGGGAATTCTTTAAACTGATTCCGTAAAATGCTTCTGTTTTGTCTGAAGACCGGTAAGTAACCAGATCATCTTTTAACAATTCATATAGGTCTGCCGGAAGAAAGGATGAAAGCTCTGCCAGACTGTTGCTTCCGGCAAAATAAGTCAGGTATTCCTGATCGGATATTAAAATGTCCAGTTCTTTGTTCTGCACCATGGAGATGACTTTTTCCATATATTCATAGGAACCATAATCCATATTCATCCCATTTTTGTCGGTAGGAATTTCGATTTCCTTTCCGTTCTCATCGTAGGCTTTTAGAAGAAAAGAGTCATTCACCATTATTTTCTCTTTTTTTGCGAGGTTTAAGTAGGAAGTCAGATTCTGCTCCAGATATCTTCCTGTCTGCCCATCATCCAGATTGTTTGAAATAATTACGTACAGTTTCGTGTCAAATGTTTCAGGATATAGTAAAACGGCTCCTATGATAAGAAAGGCAAGGATTGCAAGGGTGATGAAAAGATAGCTGCGGTAATACTGGAACAGGTAGTAAATCCGCTCTTTTCCTTTCATTTTTTTTATTTTTTCTTTTTCCCGTTTCCGGTGTTCTTTCCGCTGTTCTGAGAAGGAAAGAGAAGAAAGATCCAGGGAATCCTCCGGCTTTTTTTTCTTTAGTTCTGTGTTACTGCGTTCTTCCTGTTCGATGCCCTCCAGCCGTTTTAATTCGTTTTCATCAAATATTTTCATGTCCTGCCTCCTGATTTTTCGTTTCTGCTAGTGCATCGGTTCGTAAATAACTTGACTTATTTCGAAACCGATGCACTGGTGTAAACGGTAACATTATAACAGAAAAGGAAGAGAAGATAAAGTGTACTTTCCTTGCCTTTATAAAGATAGTGTGGTAAAATGTCCCCATTCGCTTTACATAGCTCAATATAATATTATTTCTATTTTGGAGGTTTGTTATGAACAGAAAAAAAGCACTTGTATGGTTTCTGTGTACGATGATGACACTGGGTCTTTTGACCGGATGCGGTACAAAAGAACCGCAAATGAAAAATGAGGATTCGGTTTCAGAGCGTACTACTTTTACGGTTGGATTTGATGCTGATTTTCCGCCGTATGGTTATGTGGACGAAAATGGTGATTATGTGGGATTTGATCTGGATCTGGCAAAAGAAGTGGCTGACCGGAATGGCTGGGAGTTAAAACTCCAGGCAATTGACTGGGATTCAAAAGATATGGAATTATCTTCCGGTACCATTGATTGTATCTGGAATGGGTTTACTATGAGTGAAGACCGGATTGATGACTATACATGGTCGGAGCCTTATGTTGATAACAGCCAGGTGTTTGTTGTGGCAAAGGATTCCGGGATTAACACCCTTTCGGACCTGAAAGGAAAAAACGTAGTTGTACAGACAGCATCTTCTGCGCTGGAAGCTTTGGATGCAGAAGAAAATCAGGATTTAAAGGCATCCTTTGGAAGCCTGGACACGGTGGCAGAATATAACACAGCGTTTATGAATCTGGAAGCAGGTGCAGCAGATGCGGTTGCAATGGATGTTGGAGTAGCCAATTACCAGATTGCTTCAAGAGGTGACAAATACGTGATTCTTGAGGAACTTCTTTCCTCCGAACAATATGGAATTGGATTTAAGAAGGGAAATACTGCATTAAGAGACCAGGTACAGAAGACACTTGATGAGATGGTGGAAGACGGTACGTTTGGAACGATTGCAGAAAAATGGAAATTATCGGATAGTGTCTGTTTAGGAAAATAAATCTGGGAGGTTGTTTCATGAATGTGGTTTCGATTGCTTCCCAGTTAATTGGTGGAATGGGAGTGTCATTAGAGATTTTCTTTTTGACACTCTTATTTGCACTTCCTCTGGGATTATTGTTATCGTTTGGAAGAATGTCCAGATATGGAATCGTCCGTACCCTGGCGAAAATCTATATCTCGATTATGCGGGGAACCCCGTTGATGCTGCAGCTGATGGTTGTCTACTTTGGACCGTACTATCTGTTTGGTGTGCGCATCCAGAGCAGCTACCGTTTTACAGCAGTTATTATTGGTTTTGCATTAAACTATGCGGCTTACTTTGCAGAAATTTTCCGTTCTGGAATCGAGTCGATGCCGGAGGGACAGTATGAGGCAGCAAAAGTGCTTGGTTACAGTAAGGGGCAGACGTTTTTTAAAATTATTTTTCCACAGGTGATAAAAAGAATTCTTCCACCAGTAACGAATGAGATTATTACACTGGTAAAAGACACTTCCCTTGCATTTGTGATTGCGGTGGGAGAGATGTTTACCAGTGCAAAGGCAATCGCAGCAGCGCAGACAACCATGATGCCGTTTGTAATAGCGGGGATCTTTTATTATCTTATGAATCTGCTTGTTGCGATACTGATGGAACAGATTGAAAAAAAACTGGATTATTACCGCTAGGAGGAACTTTTATGAATATTTTTGAATGTAACCACTGTCAGAAAAGTTTCGGTGACCTGGCAGTGTTAAAGGATGTTTCATTTCAGATCAAAGAAGGAGAAGTTCTGGCAATTATCGGTCCGTCCGGCTCTGGCAAGTCAACCCTGCTTCGCTGTGCAACCATGCTTGAGAAAATGGATTCCGGGGAATTAATCTATGCAGGAGAAAAGGCGGCATGGAATGATGAGTCAGGAAAGGCCGTTTATGCACCAAAAAATAAGCTGAAACAGATCCGGGATTATTTTGGACTTGTATTTCAGAACTTTAATCTGTTCCCGCACTATTCGGTTCTTAAAAATATTGTGGATGCACCAATTCATGTGCAGAAGCGGAAAAAAGAGGAAGTGTATGAAGAAGCCCGCAGTTTGTTAGAAAAGATGGGGCTCTCTTCCAAGGAGAAGGACTATCCGTGCCAGCTTTCCGGTGGGCAGAAGCAGAGAGTGTCCATTGCAAGGGCGCTTGCCATGAATCCAAAGATTCTGTTTTTTGATGAACCAACCTCGGCTCTGGATCCGGAATTGACAGGAGAAATTCTTTCCGTGTTAAAGGAACTGGCTGCAGAGCATATGACAATGGTAATTGTAACCCATGAAATGAATTTTGCAAGAAATGTTGCAGATCGGATTATTTTTCTCGAATCGGGCCAGATTGTGATCGAAGGAACGCCGGAAGAAGTATTTTGCTCGGATAACGAACGTATTCAGGATTTTATCGGTAAGTTTTAGAAATGTTACTTAAAATTCCAAAATGGCTCATAAGATAGAACTAGATAGAAATTTTGGAGTTTTTATGGAACGACTGAAAAGGAAATTAAAAGCCAGGGGAATTGAGGCCGTTTTTTTGATTGGTTTTGCAATACTGGCACTGACCGTTCAGAATCAGTTGAATGAGGAACAGCAGTATCGGAAAACGGTGCAAGAGCAGGCCGCAGATCTATCATGGAAGGAACGGGAACTGTCGGTATACCAGAACGGGAACGTGTCAGGGGCAGAGAAGACAAAGCTGGGACTTTATGCTACTTCTGCGGTGCTGATTGATGCAGACAGCGGGAGAGTCCTATATGGGAAAAATGAGAATGAAGTTCGTCCAATGGCAAGTACAACAAAGATTATGACCTGTATCATTGCTCTCGAGCAGGCAGATTTGTCCGATCAGGTGACAGTATCCGGATATGCAGCGGCAAGACCGAAAGTAAAGCTTTTTATGAAGCGGGGAGAGAACTATCAGTTAAAAGATCTTTTATACTCCATTATGCTCGAATCCCATAATGATTCGGCAGCGGCTATTGCGGAATATATCGGCAGCCGCAAATTAGGAGAAAAAGTTACCGGGCAGACCAGTGAGGAAGACAGCAGGCGGTATCTAAATGCATTTGCTGGACTGATGAACCAGAAAGCAGAGGAAATTGGTTGTGAAAATACCTGGTTTATTACACCAAACGGGCTGGATGCCACAGAAGAAATCGAAGTGAAGAAACCAGATGGTTCGGTTGGGGTAGAGGAGAAAGTACATAGCACAACAGCAAAAGAGCTGGCTTTGATTCTCCGGTATTGTATCAGGGAATCAAGCAAAAAAGATTTATTTCTTGAAATTACAGGAACAAAAACATATTCATTTTCCTCGTTATCAGAAAATCCCCGCAGTTTTTCCTGCACAAACCATAACGCATTTTTAAGTATGATGGACGGAGCTTTTACCGGTAAAACCGGGTTTACCAATAATGCAGGTTATTGTTATGTGGGAGCACTGAAACGGGATGAACGGACGTATATCGTTGCACTGCTTGGCTGCGGCTGGCCGAACCACAAGTCATATAAATGGTCGGATACCCGTGTCCTTATGGAATATGGCCTGGAGCAATATCAGAAAAAAACGTGGGAGCTTTCTGAAAGAACACCTGGTATCCTGGTTGGAGACGGAGTGGCAGAATGTGGGAATTTAAGCTGTCCGTGTGTTCTGGGTACTTATGTGGACTGGGGGGATGGAACCTTTACCTGCCTTTTGTCTGATGAGGACACCTTATGTTCAAAGCTGGAATTATGCCCACAGAATACGGTGGGACGCTTTCTATATTGGAATGCTCCTATTGCCAAGACACAACAGATTGGGACACTGGATCTTGTATTGAATGGGGAAACGGTGCAGTCCTACCCGGTCTGCGTTTCCAAAAGTGCAGGAAAAGTAACATTGCCTCTGTGCTGGCAGAAAATCGTCCGCATGTTTTTCATTCTGCCATGAACTGAAGCTGGTTATGGTTCATAGTAACAATCAAACAGCAAAAATAAAGTTGCGTTTTATTGACAAATATTATACAATTATACTCGGCAAAAATTTGATTACATTATCTTTGTTCTGGCAGGGATAATATAAAATAACTAAATTGGAGGACTGAAAATGAGTAATTCAGCACAAACTTCAGCAATGGATAGAATATCGGCATTGCTGGATGAAAACAGTTTCGTTGAAATCGGTGCTTCGGTTACAAAAAGAAACACAGATTTTAACCTTCAGGAAAAAGAGCTTCCTGGAGATGGTGTGGTGACCGGTTATGGTGTCATTGATGGCAGTCTGGTATATGTGTACAGCCAGGATGCAAAGACTCTCGGTGGCTCCATCGGAGAAATGCATGCAAAAAAAATTGCAGCAATTTATGACATGGCAATGAAGATGGGCGCACCGGTGATTGGTCTGGTGGATTGTTCCGGTCTTCGTCTGGAGGAAGCAACCGATGCACTGGCTGGTTTTGGAAGCATTTATCAGAAACAGGCATTGGCATCAGGGGTAATCCCACAGATTACAGCAGTGTTCGGCACCTGCGGCGGCGGAAGTGCTGTTTCGGCAGCATTAACGGATTTTACCTTCATGGAAAAGGAGAATGGAAAATTATTCGTGAATTCTCCAAATGCCATTGCGGGCAATTATGAAGAAAAATGCGATACGGCAGCGGCACAGTTCCAGGCAGAAGCGGGAAATGCGGATTTTGTAGAGACCGAAGAAACCATTTACGAAAAAATCAGAGAACTTGTAGGCATCCTTCCGGCGAATAATGAAGAAGCAGCATTTGGTGAGGGATGTGAGGATGAATTAAACCGCCTGACTGAGAATTTTGAGGCCGAAGTAAAAGATCCTGCGGTTGCCCTTGCCGATTTATCCGATGATCAGTTCTTCTTAGAGGTAAAGAAGGATTATGCGAAAGAGATGGTGACCGGATTTATCTGTCTGAACGGAATGACAGTGGGAGCCATTGCAAACCGCCAGGAATTATTTGATGAAGAAGGAAATACGGCAGAGAAGTTTGATGCAGCGCTGACGGTTGCAGGCTGTAAAAAAGCAACGGAAATGGTTAATTTCTGTGATGCCTTTGGCATTCCGGTTCTTACCCTGACTGCGGTAGACGGTTACTGTGCATGCAAATGCGGGGAAAGAAACATTGCAAAGGCAAGTGCAAAACTGACCTATGCTTTCGCGAATGCTTCCGTTCCTAAAGTAAATGTGATTGTTGGAAAAGCGTTTGGCTCTGCCTATATTACAATGAATTCCAAACATATTGGTGCAGATATGGTATATGCACTTCCGAATGCGCAGATCGGAATGATGGAAGCAGATCTGGCTGCAAAGATTATGTACGATGGTGCTTCACCGGAGGAACAGAATAAGAAAGCGGCAGAATATGCAGCACTTCAGAGCAGTCCGGAAGCTGCGGCAAAACGTGGTTATGTGGATAGCATTATTGAGCCGGCTAGTGTCCGCAAACATCTTTTGTATACATATGAAATGCTCTATTCTAAGAGAGAATGCAAACCATCCAAAAAACATGGAACAATCTGATATGAGGTGAACAGAATGAAAAAAATTGGTACAAGATTAGCACAAATTGCCAGTGCATGTCTGTTGGCACTTTCGGTAAGTCCGGTTGCATTTGCGGCAGAAGAATCCGCTTCTCTTGGAGAAACTATGGCACAGGCAGGAATGAACACACTGATGGGAATCTGTATCGTGTTTTTAGTCCTGATTTTGATCTCTTTGATTATTTCCCTTTTGAAATATGTTCCGGCACTTGTGGATCAGTTTTCCGGTAAGAAAAAACAAGAGGAAGTACAGAGTGTGGATCGTGCAATCCAGCAGATTGAGGAGCAGGAGCTGGAAGAAGATTTAGTTGATGATGGTGAACTTGTTGCGGTGATCACAGCGGCAATTATGGCATCGATGGGAGACGAAGCTCCTTCAGATGGTCTGGTTGTCCGTTCCATTAAGCGTAAAAATGTGAAAAACTGGCAAAATGCATAACGAGTAAAAGATTAGGAGGAGAATAAAAATGAAAAATTATACAATTACAGTTAACGGGACTGCTTATGATGTAACAGTTGAGGAAGGTGCTGCTGCTACCGCTGCTCCGGTAAAAACCGCTGCGAAAAAGAGTGCACCTGCAAAGAAGGCTGCTCCGGCTCCATCCGGTAGCCAGGGTGCTGTAAAGGTGAATTCTCCAATGCCTGGCAAAATCCTTGATGTGAAAGCATCTGCCGGAGCTTCTGTGAAAAAGGGAGAAGTCATCATGATTCTGGAAGCAATGAAAATGGAAAATGAAATCGTTGCACCACAGGATGGAACGATTGCCAGCATTAATGTCTCTGCAGGGGATTCTGTTGAAGCAGGTGCTGTATTGGCTACCTTAAATTAATCGCAGGTTCTTTTATTGGCCAATATGTAACTGATACTGACAAATGAATGCTGGAGGTAATAAATCAATGGATTATATCGTATCAACTTTAGATAATTTAATTCATCAGACCGCCTTTTTTAATCTGACAGTCGGTAATTATCTGATGATTGTGGTTGCATTGGTTTTTCTTTACCTTGCGATAAAGAAAGGTTATGAGCCACTTCTTTTAGTGCCAATTTCATTTGGTATGTTACTTGTTAATATGTATCCGGATATCATGTCGGATACCGGATTATTGCATTATTTCTATCTGCTGGATGAATGGAGTATTCTGCCATCTCTGATTTTCCTTGGAGTTGGAGCAATGACAGACTTTGGACCATTGATTGCCAACCCAATGAGCTTCCTTCTGGGAGCTGCGGCACAGATTGGTATTTTCTCTGCCTATATTCTGGCAATTCTTATGGGATTCCCGAATAAAGCAGCAGCCGCAATCTCCATTATCGGTGGTGCAGATGGACCAACCTCGATCTTTCTGGCAGGAAAGCTTGGACAGACCGAGTATATGGGACCAATTGCAGTTGCGGCATATTCCTACATGTCTTTAGTGCCGATTATCCAGCCTCCGATTATGAGACTGCTGACAACGGAGAAAGAACGGAAAATCAGGATGGAACAGCTTCGTCCGGTATCCAAGCTGGAACGGATTTTGTTCCCGATCGTAGTAACGATTGTGGTAGTACTTATTCTTCCTACGACAGCACCTTTGGTTGGTATGTTAATGCTTGGTAACCTGTTTAAGGAGTCCGGTGTAGTAAAACAGCTTGCAGAGACTTCATCCAATGCATTGATGTATATTGTTGTCATTCTTCTTGGTACATCCGTTGGTGCTTCAACAAGTGCAGAAAGATTCTTAAAAGCAACAACTTTAAAGATTGTTGCTCTTGGTCTGGTTGCTTTTGCAGTCGGTACTGCAGCCGGAGTATTATTTGGTAAATTGATGTGTGCTTTAACACATGGAAAAGTAAACCCATTGATCGGTTCTGCCGGAGTATCTGCTGTGCCGATGGCAGCCCGGGTATCCCAGAAGGTGGGAGCTGAGGCTGATCCGACCAACTTCCTTTTGATGCATGCCATGGGACCGAATGTGGCAGGAGTTATTGGAACTGCGGTAGCCGCGGGTGTATTTATGGCAATCTTTGGAATCGGGGCATAACGAAGAAGCCAAGACAAGTGAGTGGCATTAGAATCGAAAAATATATTAGGAGGTATTGTAATGGCTGAAAATGCAAAGAAGAAACCGGTAAAAATTACCGAGACAATATTACGTGATGCGCATCAGTCTCTGATTGCTACCCGTATGACAACAGAGCAGATGCTTCCAATTATTGATAAGATGGATAAAGTCGGATACCATGCAGTAGAATGCTGGGGCGGTGCTACGTTTGACGCATCTCTGCGTTTCTTAAAGGAAGATCCATGGGAAAGACTTCGGAAGTTAAGAGATGGTTTTAAGAACACAAAGCTTCAGATGTTATTCCGTGGTCAGAATATTCTTGGATATAACCACTATGCAGATGATGTAGTAGAATACTTTGTACAGAAATCAATCGCAAATGGTATTGACATTATCCGTATTTTTGACTGTCTGAATGATTTACGAAATCTGGAAACAGCAGTAAAAGCAGCAAATAAAGAAAATGGACATGCCCAGATCGCATTATCTTACACATTAGGTGATTCCTATACATTGGATTATTGGAGCGATATGGCAAAACGGATTGAAGAGATGGGTGCCGATTCTTTATGTATCAAAGATATGGCAGGTCTTTTGACACCATATAAAGCAACCGAACTGGTTACTACCTTAAAAGAGGCTGTTTCCATTCCGATTGATCTTCATACCCATTATACATCCGGTGTGGCAGCCATGACTTACCTGAAAGCGGTAGAAGCAGGATGTGATATTATTGATACAGCAATATCACCATTTGCAATGGGAACCAGCCAGCCGGCAACTGAGGTAATGGTTGAAACATTCCGGGGAACACCTTATGATACCGGATATGACCAGAACCTTCTGGCAGAGATTGCAGAGTATTTCCGTCCAATTCGTGAAGAGGCATTAAAGAGCGGTCTGATGAATACAAAAGTGCTTGGCGTTAACATTAAGACATTAATGTATCAGGTTCCTGGCGGAATGCTTTCCAACCTGGTTTCCCAGTTAAAAGAAATGGGACAGGAAGACAAGTATGAGCAGGTTCTCGAAGAAGTGCCTCGCGTGCGGAAAGATTTTGGCGAGCCGCCTCTTGTTACTCCTTCCTCACAGATTGTAGGAACACAGGCTGTATTAAATGTGGTATCCGGAGAGCGTTATAAGATGGTAACAAAAGAGTCAAAGAAACTGTTATCCGGTGAATTTGGCCAGACGGTAAAACCATTTAATAAAGAAGTACAGAAGAAATGTATCGGTGATACAAAACCGATTACCTGCCGCCCTGCCGATCTGATTAAACCACAGCTGGCTGACATTGAAAAAGAGATGAAACAGTGGAAACAGCAGGATGAGGATGTGCTTACTTACGCATTATTCCCTCAGGTTGCAACCGAATTCTTTAAATACCGGGAAGCACAGCAGACAAAAATGGATGCTACGAAAGCAGACACAGAGAATAAGGCATATCCGGTATAAAACAATTTCATAAAGTTGACCACCAGTTGAATAAATTGTATGAGACTGGTGGTTTTTTTTGTTTTTTTATTGTATAATGTGTATAGAATTATATGGGAAGGGAATGGTAAAGATTACCGGGAAACGTATTTTGATTGCAGGAGGAAGCCATGCAGAACTTCCCCTGATTGAGGCTGCAAAGAGGCAGGGAAATGTTGTTATTACAACGGGTAATAATACGGACGGAATAGGACATAAGATGGCAGATCGGTATATTCCCGGCGATTTTTCTGATAAAGAGTTTATTCTTCAATTGGCGAGACAGGAAAAAGTAGATGCGGTTGTTTCAGGGTGTAATGATTTTTCATATTTATCAACTGCTTATGCATGCGAACAATTAGGCTTACCGGGGCATGACACATATGAGACTGCCCGGCTTGTGCATCATAAAGACTGCTTCCGCGATTTAACCAGATCGCTTGGAATTAAAACCCCGTTGGCATATACCTGCTCTGAAAGACAGGAAGTCGTCGGTGTCTGTGACCGGTTGACATTCCCGGTTGTCGTAAAGCCCACCGATCTGACTGGCGGGAAAGGTGTGGTAGTATGCAGAACGAAAACAGAAGTGCTTTCTGCCTATGAAAATGCAAAAAAAGTCACAAGAGAACCGAAGGTTATTGTAGAAGAATATGTGGAAGGAAGCAATCACGGTGCATCGGTTATTTTAAAAAACCAGAAAGTCGTCTTTGGTTTTTGCGACAAGGAACAGTATTATAAAAATCATTACCTTGTTTCGGGAGCCTGCTTTCCACCTGACGTGTATTATTGTACCATGGTTCAGTTGTTTTCCGATATTGAAAAAGTTGCAGACAAGCTGCAGCTTGCAGATGGAATCTTTCATACGCAGTTTATTGTTGACCGGGATGGAATGCCGGTGATGATTGATCCATGCAGGAGGGCACCGGGAGATTTATATATTCTGCTTGTTAAGTATAGCACCGGAGTGGATTATCCGTTGGAGATTCTAAAGGCGGAATGCGGGGAAGAAGTGAATGAAAGCTACGCCATTCATTATCGGAATGTCGCAAGAGAATGTATTATGACCGATCAGAATGGAATCCTTGAGAATATTCAGATTGCAAAAGAAATAAGAGAGTGTCTGATTGACCAGCTGATCTGGGGTAAGAAAGGCGATCCGGTTTGTGATTACATGAAATATAAAGCCGGTATTCTGTTTTTTGAATGTGACGATTACCGGAACTTATATGATCTGGTAGATCGTTTTCATCATCTGGTAACAATTGAGGTAGATTGAAGGGGAGAAACCTATGGAGAAAAAAACAGTAACAATTGGTATGGCAGGGGCAGGGAGAGCAACACAGCTGCACATGGAAGCTTTTAGCAGGGTAAGGGATATAACTCCCTGTTTTAAAAAAATACTGGCAAAGCATATAGACCATGCACAACGGGCAAAAACGGAATACGGTTTTTTGGAAACTGCGGCATCTTTTGAAGAATTATTAGCTGACCCGGATATTGAGGTGATTGATATCTGTACACCGCCTTATGTTCATACAGAAATGATTCTTCAGGCATTAAAGGCAGGAAAACATGTGATCTGTGAAAAACCCCTTACCGGCTATTTTGGTAAAGCAGAAGATCAAAAGCCAATTGGGAAAATGGTGTCAAAAAGAAAGATGTTTCAGGAACTGCTTGAGTCGATGGATGAGATCAAAAAGGCAGTGGAGTGCTCGGACCGGAAGTTTATGTATGCCGAGAATTTTATATACGCACCTGCAATTCAGAAAATGGCGGAGATTATTACAAAGAAGAAGAGCCGGATTTTGTGTTTGAAGGGTGAGGAGAGTCTGAAAGGAAGCAGTTCCCATGTGGCGGGGGAATGGGATAAGACAGGAGGCGGAACCTTCACAAGGACAGGAAGCCATCCGTTATCGGCTGTATTATGGTTAAAGCAGGTTGAGGCAAAGGCAAGACAGGTTGATATTAAAGTGGAAAGTATCATGGCGGATATGGGGTACATAACAAATACATTGAGTGAATATGATCACCGCCATATTGCTGCAAAACCAAATGATGTAGAAGATTTTGGAACAGCAGTCATTACTTTTTCCGATCAGACAAAAGCGATTATAATGGCAACCGATACGCTGCTTGGCGGAAGCCGGAATTATGTAGAAGCTTACTGTAATGATGCGGCACTGAAAGCAAACCTAACCTTGAATAATCTGATGAGCACCTATTTTCTCGATGAAGAACGCCTGGATGATGTGTATATTTCGGAGATGCTGCCTAGTAAAACCGGCTGGAACCACCCATTTGTCTTAGATGAGATTATCCGAGGGTATTCGGCGGAAATGCAGGATTTTATGGAAGCAGTTGCCTATGACAGAGAGCCTGTTTCCGGTTTTCAGATTGCATATGATACAGCAAAGATTACGTATGCTGCCTATCTGTCTGCAGAAGAAGGAAGAAGAGTTGTCCTTGATGACAACTGAAAGGGGACAATAAATAGATGATGAAAAAAAAGATTTCGTTCGTGATTCCCTGTTATGGTTCACAGAAAACATTAAACGATGTTGTGGTTGAATTAATCGCAACAATCCAGCAGCGAAAGGAACAGTATGAGTACGAAATTATACTGGTAAATGATTTCTCGCCGGACAAGGTGTGGGATGTCATTACCGATCTGGCAAAAAAGAACCGCAATATAAAAGGAATTTCTTTTTCAAGAAACTTTGGCCAACATGCGGCTCTGCTGGCAGGATATGGACAGGCAACGGGGGATATTGTGATATCCATGGATGATGATGGACAGGCACCGGTAGAGTCCATCTATGATCTGGTTGACAAGCTGGAAGAGGGATATGATGTCGTATATGGACGATATGAACAGATGAAACAAAACTGGTTCCGGATCTTTGGCAGTATTGTCAATGAAAAAATGGAAGAGGTTTTATTAGGAAAACCAAAGGATTTAAGGGGAACCAGTTTTTTTGCCATGAAACGGTTTGTGGTAGATGAGATTATACGGTATAAGAATTCTTACCCTTATATAGGCGGCCTTGTATTCCGTACTACAAAGAATATTGGAAATGTTACCGTTAAGCAGAGAGAACGGCAGGACGGAAAATCCGGGTACACCTTAAAAAAGCTGTTAAAGCTTTGGATTAATGGATTTACTGCTTTTTCCGAAAAACCGCTTCGTCTTGCAACTATTCTTGGCCTGGTTTGTGCAGCAGGGGGATTCCTGTATGGCATTGTAACGGTTATTCATAAAATTCTGAATCCGCAGATCCAGATGGGATATAGTTCCATTCTTTCCGTCATTCTGTTCATCGGAGGAGTTATCATGTTTTTGCTTGGAATGATCGGAGAGTACATAGGGCGGATCTATATCAGCATTAATGATGCTCCACAGTTTGTCATCAAAGAAACAACGGAGGATAAAATAAATGATTAGTTTTAATGTGCCGCCTATGGTTGGAACAGAACTGGATTATATAACACAGGCTGTTCATAACCATAAAATCAGCGGGGATGGAGAATTTACAAAGAAAGCTTCCCAGTGGCTTAAAGAAAAGACAAAGACAGAGAAGGTGCTGCTGACAACATCGTGTACCCATGCGCTGGAGATGGCTGCCTTACTGTGTCATATCCAGCCGGGAGACGAAGTCATTATGCCGTCTTTTACCTTTGTATCTACGGCAGATGCCTTTGCACTCAGGGGAGCGAAGATTGTTTTTGTAGATATTCGTCCGGACACGATGAATATCGATGAGAACTTGATTGAAGCAGCTGTTACAGAACGAACAAAAGTGATTGTTCCGGTACATTATGCAGGTGTATCGTGCGAAATGGATACCATTATGAAGATTGCATCCAAGTATCACCTGAAAGTGGTAGAGGATGCAGCCCAGGGGATGATGAGCAGTTATAAAGGAAAAGCATTAGGAACAATCGGCGATTATGGATGTTACAGTTTTCATGAGACAAAAAATTATTCGATGGGAGAAGGCGGCGCATTATTATTATCAAAGCCGGAAGATATCGAGGAAGCAGAGATTATCCGGGAAAAAGGTACAAACCGAAGCAAGTTCTTCCGTGGCCAGGTAGATAAATATACATGGGTTGCAGCCGGATCGTCCTATCTTCCTAGTGAGATCAATGTAGCTTATTTATGGGCACAGCTTTTGGAGGCAGAAAAAATCAATGAGAACCGGATGCAGTCATGGAACCGTTATTATCAATCCCTGCTGCCGCTTTCCCAGGCGGGATTAATTGAGCTTCCAGTTGTTCCAAAAGATTGTATTCACAATGCCCATATGTTCTACCTGAAAGCGAAAGATTTAGAAGAACGGGATGCGTTGATCCGGTATCTGAAGGAAAACGGGATTATTGCTGTTTTTCATTATATTCCGCTGCATACTTCCAGTGCAGGAAAGCAGTATGGAAGGTTCTATGGGGAAGATGTGTATACGACAAAGGAAAGTGAACGGCTGTTGAGACTGCCAATGTACTATGGATTAAAAGAAGAAGATCAGAATAAAGTTGTAAATACAATTAAGAAGTTCTACCATTTTTAATGCAAGGATAAACAAGACAATACAAAAGGAGTGTTCAAAATGAGTGCTTTATCAATGAATGAGTTATTAAACTGTGAAAAGGAGAGACAGGACAAGCTGGAAAAATTAAGGGGATACCAAGAAAAAAAGATCCCCGTGGTTCAATATGGAAAAGGGGAATTTGGTAATGAGGTAAAGAAGTTCCTTGAGAAGGAAGGAATTCGGATCGAGGATGCCTTTGTGGATGAAAAATATAAAACAGATGCGTCTGACCTGACACTTATGGACTGTATTGCAAAATACAAGAAAGTGGCTGTGGTTGTCTGTGTTTCCAGTCCGAATGTAATTGAAGAAAGAACAAAAGAGTTTTGCAACAATCCGGATGTGCTGGATGTGTTTTTCTTTGGACACAGTTATCCAGCTGGAAGATCCTTTTTATCAATTGATGATCTGAAAGAAAACCAGGATAGGATCGAGGAAGCATTTTCGTTATGGGAAGATGAATTGTCCAGAGAAACCATGATTGCATTTTTAAAGGCAAAATTAAGTGGAAACAACCGGAAATATCTCGAACCGGTTGCAGAGCATTCCGGAACGGAATATTTTAATTCCCTGTTTCAATGGGAAAAACCGGAAGTATTTGTAGACGGTGGAGCCTTTAATGGTGACACCTATGAGAGTTTTCTCAAGAACAACATTGATTATAAAAAATACGTTGCCTTTGAACCGGATCACAATAATTTTAATTTATTAAAAGCTGCCACAGAAAATGATCAAAAAGTAAGCGTAATTGAGAAAGGTATTTTTGGAAGTGTGGGCAGTCTCTCTTTTCAGGTAAACAGTGATATGTCATCAAAATTTACTTTGGAAAATGAGAAAAAAGAAGGTATTCTTGTGCCGGTTACGACCATTGATCAGGAAGTTCCGGACGCAACTTTTATAAAGCTGGACATCGAAGGCTCCGAATATGAAGGGCTTAAGGGAGCCATCCATACGATTCAGCAGAATAAGCCGAAGCTTGCGATCTGCTGTTACCATAAAATAGAAGATATCTGGCAGCTTCCGTTATACGTAAAGGAATTAAATCAAGATTACCGGCTTTATCTAAGACAGCATGAAAATGCCTGGACCAGGGATCTGGTATTATATGCAGAGGTTTCTTCTTCCGGCACAAAATAATGAGGGGGTTCGAAATGAACGGGCAGGATGGACAGTGGAAATGTATCGATGGAATCTGGATGAAAAAAGAGAACGGACAAGTTGATAGTGCCTTTTCGGAAGAACAGCAGGAAAGCCTGTATCAGCTTGAAGACGGATCATGGTGGTTTCAATACCGGATTTCCATTATCAAAATGCTGATGAAAAAAACGTATCATAATAAACGTCCTACTTTTGACGTAGGAGGAGGAAATGGTTATTCTGCAAGCCGCCTTCAAAAGGCAGGTTTTTCCATGGTTTTGCTGGAACCATCGCCTTTTGGATGTAAACATGGAAAAAAAAGAGGGGTCGCAAATATCGTCTGTGGTACTCTGAACCGCTCTGACTTTGAAGAAAACAGTATTGAGCAGCTGATTATGCTGGATGTACTCGAGCATATTGAAGACGAGGAAATGATGCTTGATACGTTATCCCATACGATGAAAAAAGAGGGAAAACTGATTTTAACCGTCCCTGCATTCCCTTGTTTGTGGTCCAGTGAAGATGACAGTGCAGGACACTTTCGAAGATACCGGAAAAAAAGACTGGAAACGATTTTACAGCAGCATGGTTTTTGCATTGATTATTGTACTTATTTTTTTTCGTTCCTATGGCTTCCGGTTGCTGTCTTCCGTGTAGGATTTGAGCGGCTTGGGATTATCAAACGGGTGGAAGGAAGAAGCAAAAAGGAGCAGGAAGAAATTGCCCATAAACAGTTTGACCATCCTTCCAAACTGATCGATGGGATATTGGGAGTGTTTGAGAAGATTGAGAAAAAGGCAATCTTAAAGAAAAAGACGATTCCGTTTGGAACCAGTGTACTCGTCTGCTGCCATAAAGAATAATGTGGGAAGCTTGTAATAGTTCAGCCGTAACGAGCGCACAGCCGCCGAAAGCTCGCAGAATATCAGGTACCATGAAATACCCGCTTTCGCTCCGGTGAACACGTAGCGGTACTAAGGTTTTGAAAAAAACGCAAAACCAAGTGCCGACGTGTTCAAAGGGATATTTCATGGTACCTGATATTCTGCATGCTTTCAGCGGCTGTGCGCTCGTTACGGCTGAACTGTTACGGAAGTTTCAACAATGTAAATAAAAATACTTGACATGACATGCCAAATACAGTACAATGCATCTGGTGGTGATAATATGGTTCAGTCAAAGAAATTAGAACAGAAGCCGGATAAGCTGGAAGAGATGGTGGAATTATCATTACTATATGATTTTTATGGTGCTCTGTTAAAAGAGCAGAAGCGTTCCATATTTGAAGCGTATATTCTTGATAATTATGGATTGTCGGAGATTGCAAAAGAGAAGAATATGTCCAGACAGGCGGTTTATGAAGTGATAAGGCGCTGCCGGAAGGAGCTTCGGGAGTATGAACAGCGTTTACAGCTTGTGCATAAGTTTCATTTGATGAAGGAGCAGGTGCATGAGATACAGAAGCGGGCGGACTCCATCGCAAAAGAGGAACAGGACGAACGGGTCAGTGTTGCATTAAAGGAGATTTCCAGTCTGGCATATGAGATTTTAGAAGAATTTTGAAAGAAGGGGTTTTATGGCATTTGACAGCTTAACAGAAAAACTACAGAATGTTTTTAAGAACCTCAGAGGAAAAGGCCGGCTTTCCGAGGAAGATGTAAAGACCGCCTTAAAAGAAGTTAAAATGGCCTTATTAGAGGCTGATGTAAACTTCAAAGTCGTAAAGAGTTTTATTAAGACCGTACAGGAACGAGCCGTTGGTCAGGATGTGATGAACAGTCTGACACCGGGACAGATGGTTATTAAGATTGTGAATGAGGAAATGATCCGTTTGATGGGATCTGAGACAACCGAGCTTATGCTCCGCCCGGCAAATGAATTATCCATCATTATGATGTGCGGTCTTCAGGGAGCAGGTAAAACCACGACCTGTGCCAAAATTGCAGGGAAGCTAAAGCAAAAGGGCAGAAAGCCATTACTTGTGGCTTGTGACGTCTATCGTCCTGCGGCAATCAAACAATTGCAGATCAACGGGGAAAAACAGGGAGTAGAGGTTTTTTCCATGGGAGACGGTCATAAACCGCTGAATATTGCAAAAGCAGCCGTAGAACATGCAAAAGCAAATGGTATGAATGTGGTGATTCTTGATACCGCCGGCCGTCTGCATGTAGATGAAGAAATGATGACGGAATTGGTAGAAATCAAAGAAAAGCTGGATATATGCCAGACTGTGCTCGTTGTTGATGCAATGACAGGACAGGATGCCGTAAATGTTGCATCCACCTTTCATGATAAATTATCCATTGACGGTGTCATCCTGACAAAGCTGGATGGTGATACAAGAGGTGGTGCAGCGTTATCGATCCGTTCCGTAACCGGGCGCCCGATTCTTTATATTGGTATGGGTGAAAAGCTGGAGGATCTGGAACAGTTCTATCCAGACCGGATGGCTTCGAGAATTCTCGGAATGGGTGATATCCTGACGCTGATTGACAAAGCCCAGGCTCAGATTGATGAGGAAGAAGCCAAGGCGATGGAAGAAAAGTTCCGGAAATCAGAGTTTGACTTTAATGATTATCTGACTTCTATGGAACAGATGCGGAAAATGGGTGGAATCTCCAGTATTATTGGAATGCTGCCGGGGATGGGCATGAACCTGCCGGCGGATGTGGAAGTGGATGAAAGCATGTTTAAAGGAATTGAAGCTATGATCCAGTCCATGACAAAGGAAGAAAGAGCCAATCCGTCTATCTTGAATCCTTCCAGAAAAAGAAGGATCGCCAGCGGAGCCGGTGTGGATATCAGTGAAGTAAACCGGCTTGTCAAACAGCAGGAACAGATGAAAAAAATGATGAAGCAGATGAATGGCATGATGAATAGCAAGGCAATGAAAAAAGGCCGGGTTAAAATGCCATTTGGTTTCAAATAGACAGCAGATTATAAGGAGGTGAAAAAGACATGGTAAAGATTCGTTTAAAAAGAATGGGACAGAAAAAAGCACCTTTCTACCGAATCGTAGTTGCAGATGAGAGATCCCCTCGTGATGGAAAATGCATCGCAGAGATCGGAACTTATGATCCAAATCAGGAGCCTAGTGCTTTCAAAATTGATGAGGAAGCTGCAAAGGATTGGTTATCCAAAGGAGCACAGCCTACAGATGTAGTTGCGAAACTCATGAAAAATGCTGGTATTATGTAATATCTGATTGTCAGGCCAGTCATGTCGTGCCACAGGCAGGGGAACGGGTTAATCCGTGATGCGCATTTTGCGCACATCCCTTTGCTTCGCACAATCTTCGCGGAAAGTGAGGCGGAAGAATGAAAGAATTAGTTAAAATAATTGCCATGGCTTTAGTTGATCATCCGGAACAGGTAACCGTTACGGAAAGTGAGAACGAAGAAGGCATTACATTAGAATTAAAAGTAGCACCAGATGATATGGGAAAGGTGATTGGAAAGCAGGGGCGGATTGCGAAGTCCATTCGCACGGTGGTGAAAGCTGCTGCATCCAAAGAAGATAAAAAAGTGAATGTTGAGATTGCCCAATAAGTAGTCTGGGGAATGAATCGGTTTAGAGGATGTCGTTGCATCCTCTTTCTTTCATCATAAAGGAGAAAGATACATGGAAGATTATTTGCGGGTAGGAGTTATATCGAACACCCATGGAATTCGTGGAGAAGTGAAGGTTTTTCCGACAACGGATGAAAAAGAGCGTTTTGATGATCTGGAATATGTGTTTGTAGATACTGGAAAAGAAAAAATCAGACTGGATATTCAGAATGTGAAATATTTTAAGAATATGGTAATTCTGAAATTCAAAGGATTTGACGATATAAACGAGATCGAAAAATATAAAGGAAGCGATCTTCTTATTACAAGAGAACAGGCAGTACCGCTCGAGCCCGGACAGTTTTTTTTATGTGATGTAATTGACAGCACGGTTGTGGAAGAAAACGGTAATCCGGTTGGAATTCTGACAGAAGTGTTAACAACTGCAGCCAATGATGTATTTGTCGTAAAAATGGAAAATGGAAAAGAGGTACTCCTTCCGGTTATTGAGGATTGTGTGAAACAGATTGATTTGGAACAAAAAATAGTAACGGTTTATCTTATGCCGGGACTTTTGGACTAGGAGAGCAGAATGAATTATCATGTCATGACCCTGTTTCCGGAAATGATTGAGCATGCCATGAACATCAGCATTACCGGGAGGGCACTGAAAAACGGAATATTAGCTTTGGATGTGGTTAATATCCGGGATTATTCAAAAGACAAACATAACCGGGTGGACGATTATCCTTATGGCGGCGGTGCCGGAATGGTGATGCAGGCACAGCCGGTGTATGACTGCCACCAGGATCTTGTAAAAAAAATAATGGATCGAACAAAGGAAAAGGGCAGGCTTCCCCGGACGATTTATTTAACTCCGCAGGGGCACACATTTCATCAGAAAATGGCGGAAGAACTGGCGAAAGAAGAAGATTTGATTTTTCTGTGTGGGCATTACGAAGGCATTGATGAGCGTGTCCTTCAAAAAATAGTGACCGATCAGGTGTCAATTGGGGATTATGTGCTGACCGGAGGAGAGCTTCCGGCAATGGTCATGATGGATACCATATCCCGTCTCATTCCCGGTGTGCTTCATAATGAGGATTCTGCCGAGGCCGAAAGCTTTTCCAATGATCTGCTGGAGTATCCCCAGTATACACGACCACCGGAATTCATGGGTGAGAAGGTGCCGGATATTCTGCTTACCGGCAATCATGCCAAGATTGAAGCATGGCGGTTAGAGCAGGCGATGGAGCGGACCAAAAAGGCAAGACCGGAGCTATATGAAGCATATATGCTTAAAAATCCGCCAAAGTTACAAAAAAGGAGAAAGAAGAAATGAAGGGGAATCTGAAAATAACGGAGCAAATCAAAAAACACTGGTACTATATTGTTTTACCGGTTCTGATTACCGCAATTATGCTTGGGGTATATGCAGTAAAAGGGGTGTATCCATTTGGGAATACACGAATCAGTTATTATGATATGACACAGGATAATGTTCCAGGTCTTACTTATTTATGGGATATTCTGCATGGAAAAGCCAATGTTCTTTTTGACTGGAATTCCGGGGCAGGAGTCTCCTGGGTGGCTTCCATTGCAAAATTTTTGCTGCGCCCATCAAACCTGTTCTTTTATTTTGTTAAAAGAGAGGCTGTCTGGGAGTCCTTATCCTTTTTTGTGATACTAAAAATGGTTTTAGCTGCTTTGTCCATCTGCTTCTGTCTTAACAGGTCATATACCCAGGTTGATAAAAAATGGCTGGTGCCGCTTTCGATCCTGTATGCATTTTCAGGATACATATTACAGTACTACACCAATATTTTTTTCCTGGATTTTGTAATTCTTCTCCCACTGCTTCACATGAGTCTTGTTACCATGTTTGAAAAGGGGAAGAGCAGGTGGTATGTATTGTGCCTGTCTTACTGCCTTTGCCTGGACATCTATTTTTCCTTCATGATGTGTCTGTATCTGATTTTTATCAGCTTTTTTTACCTGATGCTCAGAATGGATAAGGAACGAAGGAGCCAGGCAATTGGCCGGTTAATCCGGAGCACATTCGTGTGTTTTGTCTGTACGTCCTGGTCTACGATTCCGTCGGCATTACAGATGACGAGTTCTGTCCGCAGCGGAGCAGCAGAAAGCATGTATATCACAATTACGACTCCATTTTATTGCGATGCTCCGGATGAAAAAGTATATATGCTCATTGGAAGCGAGGTTCTCATAGCGCTTGTATTATTATGCTTAATCGGCAGACAATTGAAAAACAAAACTTTCTGGTATCATGTGCTTTCCGTTGTTGTATTTATTCTGCCAATCATTTTTGAGGCGGTGAATCTTGTATGGCACATTGGTTCTTATGCCTGTTTCCCATTTCGTTTTGCTTTTATGCTGACCTTTTCAGCTCTGGATTTTTTTGCGTGGTTTTTATCTGAAGATATCATAAAAAAGGTTACGGGCCATGTGGCATTAAATAGTCTGTTCTTTGGAGTATCTTTAGTGGCAGTGGCAGTGGCAGTATGGCAGTATGCGAAAAGATTTGTTGATAAAGGAATCTACCAGTCGGAAATGCAGGATAGCGAGCCAATGCATTATTTCATCATTGCCTTTGCATTGCTTTCTATTATATGGATGTTTATTCTGATACAAAAGCAAAGCAGAGGTGCCCTGTATGCGGTGATTCTTGTCTGCGTCCAGGCGGCTCTGTTATCATATGGTTATTTTGCACCACTTTCGCTTGATGAAGCAGGAGAACAGATTGTAACAGACAGTTATAAAGTGAAAAGTCTCTTAGGAGAGAAGGAGGATAATCTTTCAAGGATCAAATCATATTCTACCCGAATACCAAGTAATTATCCGATTATTATGAATTATCCGTCTCTTGCCAACCGGAGCTATAACTTAAAGCAGGGATATATTAATGCCCTGACCCGTCTTGGATATACGTCAAACAATATGATGGCATATGACAGCGGAGGAACCATCTTTTCGGATGCACTTCTGAACGTAAAGAAAACCTTTTCAAGCTACCCGATTGATTCCACTGCTTATGCATTAGAAAAAAAAGGAGAGGATTTTGAAGTTTATGACAATCGGTTTACGCTTCCGATTGGAACCGTGTTCTCTGATCAGATTCTCATGGAAACAGAATGGCAGGATGAAGGGAAATTAGGTTATCAGAAGGAGCTTGCATCCTGCATAGAACCGGATGCGGATTTATTGGAGATTATGAAATTGTCAGACTATTGTGTCCGTACTGTGGAGAAGCTGCCGGAATGTGATTATCTGTTAAGAATTCCGGTAGAAGGAAAGAAGATTCTTTATTTTAATGCGGTTGATAAAGTAAAAGCTTCGATCCGTGTGAATGGGCGGCTGGTGTATCCGGACTCCTATGTATTAGGGAATACGGAGAAATTTCCGAATAAGCTCCATAATGGTCTTCTGTGTCTTGGAACCTTTGAGGATGCAGTTGTGACCATCCAGATTCACACGAGGGCTCGAAGTGCAGACAGTTTCCAGATCGGACAGCTCTCATACGATGTGCTGCAGCAGCTGATTGATCAGGTGTCTAACCATGCTGCTTCCAATATCGTTGCTAAGGGCAATCGGTTTTCCTGTAATCTCGATTCAGACCGGGATGGGTATTTCCTTGTTCCACTTGAGTACCAGAAAGGGTGGAGTGCAAAGGTGAACGGTGTAAAGACAGAGATCACACCGGTTATTCAGAAAGGCTTTATTGGCGTACCTGTGACAAAAGGAGAAAACCGGATTGAACTTTGCTTTTTCCCAAGTGGTCTGAAAGAAGGATTCGTGCTATCAATCATTAGTATCCTATTTTCGGGAATGCTGTATTGGCTGGAGGCAAGAAAGAAACTGATAAAACGGCTGCCGGGATTTGTCTTAAAGGCGGGCAGTGTCCTATACTATACAGTAGCAGCGGCTGCTATCTTTCTAGTATATGTGTGGCCGATTTTTCTGGATGTCATATAAAAAAAGCTTGCATTCACCAAAGAAGTATGATAAGGTTTAAATGTTGTGAAAATGGATGTTCCTCTGTTACAGCAATCGGAGAAACCAGATGAGAACTCATCGTACTAAAAATAATAAGGTTTCCTGTCAGCAGGCATTTGCCGCAGATTGGATGGGAACGGATTGCATCGTTCGTATTAAGAACATCAAATATACAAGGAGGTCACACAAAGATGAACGAGATCATTAAGAAAATTGAAGATGCTCAGTTAAAAGAAACTGTGGATGAATTCCACACAGGCGATACCGTAAGAGTATACGCAAAAGTAAAAGAAGGAAACCGTGAGAGAACCCAGGTTTTTGAAGGAACTGTTTTAAAAAGACAGAACGGTGGAATAAGAGAGACATTTACCGTGCGCAAGAACTCCAATGGAGTTGGTGTTGAGAAGACATGGCCGGTACATTCTCCAATCGTTGAGAAAATCGAAGTAATCCGACGCGGTAAAGTAAGAAGAGCAAAACTGAACTACTTACGCGGCAGAATCGGTAAAGCAGCAAAGGTAAAAGAATTAGTGAAGTAATGTTACTTCGAAGACAAAGGTTGGTTGATTGGGATCCCATTCAATCAGCCTTTTTTGCTAACTTATAGTAAAAGAAACAGGAAAGGAGTATCCGCATATGCAGCCGAATAGCAGTTTTATGTTGAATGAAAAACCTACGATGTGGGAGCGTTTTAAGAAGCATGGAATCTCTCTTTTAATTGAGATACTGGTTGCGGTTCTTGCTGCATTTCTGATGACTCATTTTGGACTGGAGAAGACAACCATGATGGGGGAGTCCATGAATCCGACCTTAAAAGATGGTGATAAGATTCTTGTCAATAAAATGATCTACCGTATTACATCTCCGAAGCGCAATGATGTGATCGTATTTTGTCAGACGGGGAAGGAACATGATTACTATAACGTAAAGCGGGTAGTCGGTCTTCCAGGAGAGACGGTTCTCATTCAGAACGGGCAGCTATACATTAATGGAGAGGCAGTAAAAGAGAAAGTAAAAGTGGATGAGATGAAGAACGGCGGGCTGGCGGACGAAGAACTTGTCCTTGATGATAATGAATACTTTGTTCTGGGGGATAACCGGAATAAAAGTGAAGACAGCCGCTTTGCCAATGTAGGAACTGTAGTGAAAGCGGATATTGTCGGAAAAGCCTGGGTAAGGCTTAATCCCTTTAACTTCATAAACATATAAGCCGATTGAGAAGGAGAACGATATGAATTTACAATGGTATCCTGGTCATATGACGAAAGCAAAGCGGATGATGCAGGAGGACATGAAGCTGATCGATGTGGTAATTGAACTGGTTGATGCCCGGATTCCTGCAAGCAGCCGCAATCCGGATATTGATACCCTGGCGGCGGGTAAAGCCCGTATTCTTTTGCTGAATAAGTATGATCTGGCAGATCCGGATGCAACCGAAAGATGGAAAAACTGGTATGAAAAGAAAGGTTTTTTTGTAGCTGCAGTCAATGCAAAAAATGGAACCGGAGTAAGGAATGTCAAGGATCTGATCCTTTGTGCCTGTAAGGATAAGATCGAAAGAGACCGGAAACGGGGAATTAAAAACCGTCCGATTCGTGCTATGATTGTTGGAATTCCGAATGTAGGAAAATCTACTTTTATAAACAGTTTTGCAGGAAAAGCCTGTACAAAGACCGGTAATAAGCCTGGGGTAACAAAAGGAAAGCAATGGATCCGTCTGAATAAAAATGTAGAACTTCTGGATACTCCCGGTATTTTATGGCCAAAGTTTGAAGATGAGCTGGTTGGAGAACGTCTGGCATTTATTGGTTCGATTAAAGATGATATCATACAGAGTGCAGAACTCTCCTTAAAACTCATCGCATTTCTTGTTGAACATGCACCCCAGGGATTGGAAAACCGTTACGGCATTGCACAGGAGGATATGGAGAATCCGCTTAAGATTCTTGAAGAGATTGCATTGCGAAGAGGGTGTCTGATCCGGGGAGAAGAGACGGATTATGAGAAGGCGGCTGGCATTCTTTTTGACGATTTCCGAAGTGGAAAATGTGGTTTCATTACGCTGGAGCTGCCAGAGGGAGAAGAAAAATGACAATAGGAGAGATCAAAAAGATTCTTGCTGATACTCCGATTATGCAGCTAAAAGAAGCTATGGAACCATTTTTGATGGATGAGCGCAGCGGGGTACAGAAGGTTTTGGCACAATACAAAAGAAAGCTGGAAGCCTATGAGAAGGAATGTCAGAGAATCTTCCAGATGGGAGTTTATGAGCGGGAACAGAAGGATGCACAGTACATCTGCGGCATTGATGAAGTAGGAAGAGGACCTCTTTGTGGACCGGTTGTAGCAGCTGCTGTTGTGCTTCCTAAAAACTGCCAGATTCTCTATGTAAATGATTCAAAACAACTCTCTGCCACGAGGCGTGAGCAGCTCTATGAAGAAATAATGGAAAAGGCTGTCTCTGTTGGAATTGGCATGAGTTCACCTGAAACCATCGACCGGATTAATATCTTACAGGCAACCTATGAAGCCATGCGTCAGGCTGTATCAAGACTTTCGGTTAAACCGGATGTGCTGCTTAATGATGCTGTGCTGATACCAGAGGTTCCGATCCGGCAGAAAAAGATCATAAAAGGAGACGAAAAAAGCATATCCATCGCCTCTGCAAGTATTATTGCCAAGGTGACAAGGGACCGGATGATGGAAGAATATGATAAGCTGTATCCGGGATATGGGTTTGCATCAAACAAAGGGTATGGTTCCAGAGCGCACATCGAGGCACTGAAAAGCTTAGGACCGTGCCCGATACACCGAAAGACATTTATAAAGAACTTTATGGAATGATAAGAAAGCAGTGATACGATGACCGATTCATCATGGAATGAAAAAGAAGAGAGGAAAAAGAAAGCCGTTGCACTTTCGTATGAGCCGGGTGAGACGGCTCCAAAGGTTGTTGCCTCCGGGTGTGGGTATGTAGCTTCCCATATCATTGAAACAGCAAAGGAACATGAAGTACCCGTCCACAAAGACGAAAAATTAACGGAAAGCCTATTGCCTCTTGAGATTGGGGAGTATATCCCGCCGGAGCTTTATGGTGTTGTGGCAGAGGTGCTTGTATATGTGGATGAAATGGATAAAATAAAAGGAAAAGTAATGGATCGGGGGAAAAAGTGAATAAGCGGGAGATTGGAGCAAAGAAGGAGCAGATTGCGGCACAGTATTTATCAGAGAACGGGTATGAGATTCTTTCCACGAACTTTTATACCCGGACTGGGGAACTCGATCTGGTTGCCAGAAAAAACGCATATGTGATATTTGTTGAGGTAAAGTATCGTACCGGAATTGGGAACGGACATCCGCTGGAAGCCGTGACACCGGGAAAACAGCGTAGAATCCTGCAGGCGGCAAGGTACTATCTCTACCGGAATGGATATCCGGAGGATACGCCTTGCCGGTTTGACGTGATAGGAATACTTGGGGAAGAGATCATTCATGTGAAAGGAGCATTTGAAGGATGACAAATTCGACCGAACATGTAAAGTATCAGCTGTGGAATCCTTATACGAAGGAAGGGTATGGGGCAAAAGAGAAGATGGCGGTGCTTAAGGAAACTGATGGGGTCTGTTATTTTACCTTTCCGGAACTTTCTGCATTTCCGTTCATCCGGCATGGCTTCTCTACACGTCTTGGAGGTGTGAGCAAGGGGGAACTGTCCTCTATGAATCTAAGCTATTCAAGAGGGGATGAGATTGAAAATGTAACGCAGAATTATAGAAGGATGGGCAGGGCAATTGGGTTTTCGGTAGAAAACCTTGTACTGTCCGATCAGATTCATGAAACAAAGGTGATACCGGTTACGAAAAGAGACTGTCAGGGGAGTGAATTGTACACAAAGAAGCTGCACGGTGTGGATGGACTTGTGACGAATGAAAAAGACGTTGTGCTGGCCACTTCCTATGCAGACTGCGTCCCTCTGTTTTTTGTAGATCCGGAGCATCAGGCAATTGGAAGCTCCCATGCCGGCTGGAGGGGCACGGTTGGAGAAATTGGGAAGAAAACCGTAGAGACGATGGCACAACAGTATGGAAGTAAACCGGAAAAGCTGCATGTTGTGATCGGTCCTTCCATCTGTGCGGGCTGTTATGAAGTGAGTGAAGAGGTGGCAGAAAAATTCCGAAAGATTATGTCAGAGGAAAACCGTTCAAGGATTCTTTGGAAAAAAGAAGATGGAAAGTACCAGCTAGATCTCTGGCTTGCGAACCGGATTATTCTCGAAGAGGCAGGTGTAGCGCCGGAGCATATCTCAATTGCCGGTGTATGTACCTGCTGTAATCCTAAATTGCTTTTTTCCCACCGGTATACCAATGGAAGGAGAGGAAATCTCAACGGATTTCTTATGCTAGTGAAAGGAGAAGAACACGATGAACCGTCATGTGATTAAGTCGGTAGAACCGGGCAGTATTGCAGAAGAAATGGAGATTGAACCTGGTGATGTGCTTCTTCAGATTAATGAACAGGATATGGAAGATATCTTTGATTATCATTACCTGATAAATGATGATTTTATCACGGTTCTGATCGAGAAGCAGAATGGGGAAGAGTGGGAACTGGAGATTGAAAAAGATTATCAGGAAGATCTGGGAATTGAATTTGAACAGGGGCTGATGGATGATTACCGTTCCTGTCAGAATAAATGTATGTTCTGCTTTATTGACCAGATGCCGCCTGGAATGCGGGAAACACTGTATTTCAAAGATGATGACACCCGGCTTTCCTTCCTCCAGGGAAATTATGTTACCCTTACGAATCTTTCAAAGAAGGATATGGAGCGGATCATCCGTTATCATCTCTCTCCCATTAATATCTCTGTTCATACAATGAATCCGGAACTTCGCTGTAAGATGCTTCACAACCGGTTTGCCGGTGAGGCACTTCAGAAGATCCGCCGCTTTTACGAGCATCAGATTGAGATGAATGCCCAGATTGTGCTGTGTAAAGGGTTTAATGACGGTGAGGAATTAGACCGGAGTATTAAAGAACTTTCACAATATATGCCATATATGGAAAGTCTGTCGGTTGTTCCGGTCGGTCTCACGAAATACCGCGATAATCTGACGAAGCTGGAATTATTCGGGAAGGAAGATTCCCGGAAGGTGTTAGCAAAGATTCACCAATGGCAGGAAGTATTCTTAAAAGAAAAGGGAACCCGTTTTGTGTTTGCCAGTGATGAATGGTATCTGAAAGCAGAACTGCCTATACCGGATGCTGATTATTATGAAGGATATGGACAGATTGAGAACGGTGTAGGAATGATCCGTTCCCTGATTGATGAGGTGCAGGATGCGGTGAATGAACGGAAAAAAGAGGCTGATCTGCAGCAAAGGAGCCAGAGTGGAGAAAAACATCATATTACCATTGCTACCGGGGTTTTGGCAGCTCCTGTTATCCAGGCTGCAACAGCAAACATAACGGCTGTCTGGCAGAATATCCATGTGGAAGTCATTCAAATCTACAATGATTTTTTTGGCAGGGACATTACCGTGGCAGGGTTATTGACCGGACAGGACATTATCCACCAGTTAGAGGATGTGTCTCTTGGGGAATACCTGCTTCTTCCGGATGTATTGCTTCGAAGCGGGGAAGAAGTTCTTTTAGATGACCTAACCGTAACCGATGTGGAAAAGGCTTTACAAACCCCTGTGCATATTGTAAAATCAGACGGGGCATCACTTGTAGATGCCGTTTTAGAGTGTATCAGAAGTAACCAATGATTTGCGGACAGGAAAGAGGTTGTTATGAGTAAACCAATTGTAGCCATTGTCGGGCGTCCAAATGTAGGAAAATCTACGCTATTTAACGCACTGGCAGGTTCCAAAATATCAATAGTAAAAGACTATCCTGGAGTGACAAGGGATCGGATCTATGCCGACATTCACTGGCTTAATTATCAGTTTACAATGATTGATACGGGAGGAATTGAACCGGATTCAAAAGATCAGATGCTCAAACACATGCGTGAGCAGGCTGAGATCGCGATTGCAACGGCAGATGTAATTCTGTTTCTGACGGATGTGCGGCAGGGACTTGTGGATGCCGATTATAAAGTGGCGGATATGCTTCGGAAATCCCATAAGCCGGTTGTGCTGGTTATCAATAAAGTAGACAGTTTTCAGAAACAGATGGCGGATGTATATGAATTCTATAATCTTGGAATTGGCGAGCCTCATCCGATATCTGCTGCATCCATGCTGGGACTTGGTGACATGCTCGATGAAGTGATTGGGCATATTCCACAGGAAAAGTTTGAAGAAGTAGAGGATGAGCGTCCAAAGATTGCTATTATCGGTAAGCCGAATGTTGGAAAATCTTCGATTGTAAACCGCCTGCTTGGAGAAGAGCGTGTCATTGTGTCAGACATTGCCGGGACAACCCGTGATGCCATTGATACGGCTGTGAGGTATAATAAGAAAGAGTATGTATTAATTGATACGGCAGGGCTGAGACGGAAGAACAAGATAAAAGAAGAACTGGAACGTTACAGTATTATCCGGACAGTTGCGGCCGTCGAACGTGCAGATATTGCAGTGCTTGTGATTGATGCGACGGAAGGGGTAACTGAACAGGATGCGAAAATTGCCGGCATTGCCCACGAACGGGGCAAGGGTATGATTATTGCCGTGAACAAATGGGATGCCATCGAAAAAGATGACAAATCCGTATATAAATTTAAAGATAAAATCAAGGAGATCCTGTCGTTTATTCCCTATGCAGAGATCCTGTTCATCTCCGCAGTAACCGGTCAGCGGCTTGGTAAATTATATGAAACAATTGACCAGGTTATTGAAGCGCAGAATACACGTGTCCAGACAGGAGTGTTAAATGAGATTCTGGCAGAGGCCGTTGCAATGCAGCAGCCTCCTTCCGATAAAGGAAAGCCATTAAAGATCTATTATATGACGCAGGTGGCAGTAAAGCCTCCGACTTTTGTAGCTTTTGTGAATGATAAGGAATTAATGCATTTTTCTTATCAAAGATATCTGGAAAATCAGATTCGTCAGACCTTTGGTTTTCAAGGGACATCGATTCGTATGATTACAAGGGAACGTAAGGAAAAGGATTAATAGCAGGGGGATGGATCAATTGCAGGATATCATATTTATATTAATCAGTGTGTTGGCAGGATACTTGTTTGGATGCATTTCTACAGGGACACTTGTAGGAAAGTATCATCATGTTGATTTAAAGAAGGTTGGAAGCGGTAATTCGGGAACTACGAATGCACTTCGTACAATGGGCTGGAAGGCTGGATTGATTACGTTTGCCGGAGATGTGTTAAAGGCTGTGATTCCGGTTATGGGTGCCAGGCTGTTTCTTCCATATACCGGAATGGGGGCAGACTGGGTCTATTTCAGCGCTCTGTTAACCGGACTAGGGGTTGTATTAGGACATAATTTCCCGTTCTGGATGCATTTTAAAGGAGGAAAGGGAATTGCGGTTTCGGCAGCGGTGATTCTTTCTCTGGCAGACTGGCCGGTAATTGTGGCAGGTCTTGTAATCTTTGTTGCCATTGTCGGGGTGTCCCGGTATGTTTCTCTTGGGTCACTTGTTGTAGTATGGCTGATTCCGGTAAATACACTTCTTTACCACAGAGACAGCACTCTTTTTGTACCGCTTATCGTAGTCAGTCTTGTGTTTACAGTGCTGGCATATATCCGGCATAAAGATAATATCGTTCGATTAATCCACGGAAATGAACGAAAACTATGGGGAGAGCATAAGGAGGAGAAGTAAATGAAAGTAAGTTTGTTAGGTGCAGGAAGCTGGGGAACCGCACTGGCGGTTGTACTGGCACATAATGGACATGATGTGACAATCTGGTCTGCTGTGGAAGCAGAAGTGGAAATACTGTCAAAGTACAGGGAACACAAAGACCGTCTTCCGGGTGTGATTCTACCGGAGAATATCACGATCACCGGAGATCTTGCGGATGCCTGCCAGAATAAAGAGCTTGTTGTAATGTCAGTAGCGTCTCCTTATGTGAGAAGTACGTCCAGACAGGCGGCAGCTTATCTTCCGGAAAACCAGATTCTTGTCAACGTAGCGAAGGGAATCGAGGAAAACACACTTCTTACGATGTCCCAGATTATGGAAGAAGAACTTCCGGGAAGAGATATTGCAGTTTTATCCGGTCCGAGCCACGCAGAGGAAGTCAGTCGTGGCATTCCAACTACGGTTGTAGTGGGAGCGAAGACAAAGAAAACAGCAATGTTTGTCCAGGATGCTTTTATGAATGAAGTATTCCGTGTATACATAAGTCCTGATATGATTGGGATTGAAGTTGGTGCAGCTCTGAAAAATGTCATTGCACTGGCAGCAGGTATTGTAGACGGTCTTGGCTACGGAGATAATACAAAGGCTGCGCTGATGACGCGGGGGCTTGCAGAGATCTGCCGCCTTGGCCTTGCCATGGGGGGCGAGCTTGAGACCTTTGCCGGATTATCCGGTATCGGGGATCTGATTGTAACTTGTACCAGTAAGCACAGCCGTAATCATAATGCGGGCTACTTCATGGGGAAGGGCATGACGATGAAGGAAGCTATGGCAGAGGTGAAGCAGGTTGTCGAAGGTGTCTATTCTGCAAAGGCAGCTTATGAACTGGCAAAAAAATATCAGGTATCTATGCCAATTGTAGAACAGATTAATAAAGTTTTATTTGAGGATCAGTCGGCAAAAGAAGCAACGACCGAGCTGCTTCTTCGCGAACGGACATCTGAGTATACGAGTTTAAGCTGGGATGAATAAAATGGAGGTGCATTCGTATGTCAGAATGGAAAACTAAGATGAAAAAGGCAGCTAAATTTGAGTTTCCATACCAATATGAGATCATTTTTGGCTGCTTATGTCTGCTCAGCATGGTGATGTTTCGGGCGAGAAGCCTCCCTTTAGAGCCGTATAACCTGTACCCTTATTTTATCAGTTATTTTGAAGACGGGTTTCTTGCAAAGGGGCTGATTGGCACGATTGTAACTACGGTATTTGGAAATCTGTCGGAAAAGACGTTTTATATTCTGTATGGCTGTATATTAGCAGTTGTACTAGGCTTTTTTCTCTTTTTTCTCGGAGAAGTTGTGCGGAGCCGGAAAAAAGAAAATGAGCTGATTATGGTATATCTTGGCTCTATCTGTTGTCTTGCTCCTTGCTCCGTAACGGTTTTTACCGGGATGGAGATGTTCGGAAACCAGGAAGTGTTCCTTGTATTCTGTTTTCTGATAAGCATGTTTTGCTTATATAAGAAAAAAGCATACCCATTGCAGCCTGTAGTTACCGTTCTTGCAATACTGATTGATGAGCGGTATATGCTTGTTTATCTACCGGCAGTGCTTGTTTTGTGGTACTATCAGCTTCAGAAAGAGACGAAAACGGGAGTAAGAAAGCTCTTTTACGGAACAGGAATCGGTGCTTTGCTTCTGTCTGTTGTGCTTCGTTTCTTTTTAAAGAGCAGTCAGAAAGATGCAATTTTATTTTATAAGGGACTGACGGAACGTACCTCGATTAACCTGGTGTGGGATGAGGTTTCGCTGAAAAAAGCGCTATGCGCGGTCAGTACAGATTATTTTGCAGGAATAAAGGAATGGTTTAAATATCGGAGCATGACACAGACCGATTATGAAATATTTGCGGTCTCTCTTGCGTTGTGTATTCCATTGGCCGTGTTCCTTGTATGGATGTGGAGCCAGTATATAAAAAACAGTACCAAAAAAGGACTGGCTGCCTTGTTTCCATGCTGTGCCTGTCTGATTATTCCATTGTTTATCTTTGGTTCAGACTATGGATGGAATCTGGTCAGACTGTTATTTGTGCAGCTTCTAACCATCTTTGCGTTGATCGGAATGCAGGATTCTGCTATGCTTGCAGTAGTTGAGTCCCTAAAGGGAAAACTTAAAAAGGTTCCGTGGCTGTTCTGGCTTCTTCCGGTTTATCTGTTGCTGCTTGGTGACATCGATGGACAGGGAATGACAATTGCATTCCTGATTCAGGAAGTTTTCTAGATAGTTCTATTCTAAAATCCCCGGTCATATAATGTAACATTATATGGAGGGGATTTTTTTATGGACAATAAGAAGCTGGATGTATATGAAGATATCAAATCGAGAACGAATGGTGAGATCTATGTTGGTGTGGTTGGCCCGGTGCGCACAGGGAAATCCACTTTTATTAAGCGATTTATGGACTTGCTTGTCATTCCCAATATTGAGGATGTACATATGAAAGAACGTGCAATTGATGAACTCCCACAGAGTGCGGCAGGAAAGACCATTATGACAACGGAGCCGAAGTTTATACCAAAGGAAGCGGCACAGGTTCGGCTGTCTGATTCATCAAAGGTTAAGATCCGTCTGATTGACTGTGTAGGCTATATGGTTGACGGTGCGGCAGGGCATGAAGAAAATGGAACAGAGAGGATGGTACGGACACCGTGGGATGAAAAAGAGATCCCGTTTCGCAAGGCGGCAGAGATTGGAACCGGAAAAGTAATCCGGGAACATTCAACCATTGGAATTGTAGTAACAACCGATGGGAGCTTTGGAGAACTTCAAAGAGCCAGTTATGAGGAACCGGAGAAACATACCGTAAATGAACTGAAGGAACTGGGCAAGCCGTTTGTCATACTTCTTAATTCTGCCAGACCGTATGCCCCTGAGACGCAGTCGCTTGCAGAAAAACTAGAAATGGAGTATGAGATTCCGGTTATTCCGGTGAACTGTGAACAGTTGAAAAAAGAGGATATACAAAAGATTATGGAGTCGGTACTGGATACCTTTCCGGTTACCCAGATTGAATGGAACTGTCCAAAGTGGTTTGAGATGCTTTCTGCAGAACTGCCGGAGAAAGCTAGTGTTCTAAAACAGATCAAAGAAATTATGGAACGGTTTCACAGAATGCGGGATGCCACAAAAGAGACACTCTGTTTTCCGGAGGAAGACGACAATATGCTCAAGGGATGCCGTTATGACTCGATTGACCGTTCGAATGGAGTCATAAAAATTCTGGCGGAATTTAAGGAAGCTGCCTATTATCAGCAGTTAAGTAACATGACTGGACAGAATATGGAAAATGAATATGATCTTATTCGTACATTAAAAGAGATGTCAGGAAAAAAAGAAGAATACCAGAAAGTAGCCGATGCATGCTATGATGTCCGTGCACGGGGATATGGCGTAGTGACACCTTCTTTTGATGAGATTACGATAGAGACACCAAAGGTTGTAAAGCACGGTGGGAAATATGGCGTAAAAATCAAAGCGTCTGCTCCTTCCATCCATATGATTAAGGCAAATATTGAGATGGAGATAGCACCCCTTGCGGGAAGTGAGGAACAGGCGAATGATCTGAAAGCATTTATTGAAAAAGAGTCGAAGGAGAATGAAAAAGGAATCTGGGATGTGAACATATACGGCAAGACAGTAAAACAGCTGATTGACGAGGGGCTTAACAACAAGGTTCATAATCTGACAGAGGAAAGCCAGATAAAACTGCAGGAAGCGATTCAGAAAGTAGTAAATGAGAACAACGGAGGACTAGTCTGCTTTATTATCTGACAAGTAAGGAAGTCATAGGTAAAATGCGATTAGGTACTTTTTATCATTTTACCTATGGCATAACTCAGATAAATTTGGTAGATTGCCATTTGTGCAATTTGTATAGGTGAAAGTTCAATTTAAGGAAAATGTCCAAAAAATAAGGTGCATCATCCTCACTTTTGGGTGTAATTACCAGTGTGTGTAAAACAAAAGTAAAAAATAAATAGATTTTATGAAAAAAAGTGAAATAAAATGTTGCATTTTTTTAAGTTTGTGTGTATAATAAAGAAAATGTGAATAAATTATGAACACGATGATGATAATTGACTGAACGGGGACTGTTGTTATGGCAATTAAGTTTGATGGAGGCGGATACAGCCGACGCAAAAAACGTCTGGGTGACATTCTGAAAGATGCAGGGATTGTTACCGAAGAACAGATTGAACAGGCGCTGACTTATCAGAAGGAAAAGAAACCAGGGAATAAGCTTGGTGCTTCCTTAATTGAATTAGGTTTTATAACAGAACAGGATATTGCAAAAGCACTCCAGAGACAGCTTGGATATGAAGGTGTCAACCTTGCTGGACTTAAGATTCCGCCGGAAGTGCTGAAGGTAGCTGATGAGGCAATCCTTCGTAAGAACAACATGATGCCGTTTGAGTTTAATGTTGTGAATCCGAACATCCTCCGTGTTGCCATGAGCGATCCGCTTGATATTATGGCAGTGGATGATCTGGCAATTGTAACGGGATATCAGATTGAAGTTGTAGTAGCGACTGCATCGGATGTGCGTAATGCTCTGGACCGGTACTATGGAAATTCAGCGACACAGAAGGTTGTGGCGGAATTTACAAAAGAACAGGAAGAAAAGCTTGCAAAGAGAAAAGAAGCAGAACAGGCAAATAATGACGATGTTGATCAGGCTCCGGTTGTTCGTATTGTAAATCAGATTATCGAACAGGGTGTTAGACAGAGAGCCAGTGATATACATATTGAACCAAATGAGGACAAGATGCGGGTACGTTACCGAATTGATGGTGTGCTGCATGAGACGATGAGAAATGATATTTCTCTTCTGTCGGCAATATCAGCCCGTATCAAGATTATAGGCGGAATGGATATCTCTGAAAAGAGAAAACCACAGGACGGACGAATTGCCACTGTGGTTGACCGCTTAGAATATGATATCCGTGTATCAATTCTACCGACGGTAGAGGGAGAAAAGATTGTAATGCGTCTTACCCAGAAGAAGGGATTGACGCGTGATAAAAAAGACTTGGGACTCCAACCGGAAGACTTGGAAAAATTTGAGAAGATTATTTCTCATCCGAATGGGATTATTCTTGTAACAGGACCAACCGGAAGTGGTAAATCCACTACTTTATATACAGCACTGAGTGAACTGAATACAGAGGATGTTAATATTATCACAGTTGAAGATCCGGTTGAGGCAAACCTTGCGGGTATTAATCAGGTTCAGGTGAATGCGAAAGCGGGGATGACGTTTGCGGCAGCACTTCGTTCAATCCTGCGACAGGATCCGGATATCATCATGATCGGTGAGATCCGAGATCAGGAGACTGCAGAGATTGCGGTTCAGGCTTCTATTACCGGTCACTTGGTTGTAAGTACTCTGCATACGAACAGTGCGGCCAGTACGATTACACGTCTGGAAGATATGGGATTGGAATCCTACCTGATTGCAGATGCAGTTGTTGGTGTTATTGCACAACGACTTGTCCGGAGGGTATGTCCAAAGTGCAGCAGAGAGGTACTTACCGATGACAAAGATAAAGAGATCCTTGGTATGGCATATGCAGAAGATGCATGGATCCGCAGAGCAGTGAAAAGTGACTGCATGCATTGTGGTGGTACAGGCTATAAAGGACGTGTTGGTGTCTATGAGATTATGCCGATGAGTCATACGTTGAAAGTATTAGTCAGCAGTGGCGCGAATGCGGATGAGATTGAGAAGCAGGCGTTAAAGGAAGGTATGAAGACACTCCGGCTGGCAGCGAAAGAGTATGTACTTCAGGGAATCACTACAGTAGACGAGTTGATGAGAATTACTTATGAAGATTAATTCTTAGAAAGCAGGGTGTGGTAGAATGTATGTAGCAATAGAACAGTTATTGGAGATGGCACATGATAAAGGCGCATCCGATCTGCATGTGAGTGCCGGTGAGTCTCCGAAGATCCGTTTACACGGAGAACTGGTAAGCCTTGGATTTCAGCCTTTTTCAGCAGAGGATACCGAGCTGACGATTAAGCCGCTTCTTGATGAGAAACATCAGAAAGAAGTAGACGAACTGGGAGAATCGGATTTCTCTCATGCGATTGAAGGATATGGACGGTTCCGAGTGAATGTGTTCAAACAGAAAGGAACTTATGGAACGGTTATCCGACTGATCAGTACCGATATTCCAGATGCTCATAAGCTTGGAGTTCCACAGTCAGTGATTGAACTGACAAAGAAAAAAAGAGGACTGGTTCTTGTAACCGGACCAACCGGAAGTGGGAAGTCAACAACCCTTGCATCACTGATTGATATTATTAATACAAATTACAGCGAACACATTATTACGATGGAAGACCCAATTGAGTATTCCCATCATCATAAAAAATCGATTGTAAACCAGCGGGAGATTGGAATGGATACCATGTCTTTTGCGAATGGAATCCGTGCAGCACTTCGTGAAGATCCGGATGTGATTCTCGTCGGAGAGATGCGAGACTTAGAGACAATTTCTTCTGCGATTACAGCGGCTGAGACAGGTCACCTGGTATTTTCTACTTTACATACGATCGGCGCGGCGCCGACGATTGACCGTATTATCGACGTATTTCCGCCACATCAGCAGGCTCAGATCCGTATTCAGCTTGCAGCGGTTCTTGAATGTGTTATCTCACAGCAGCTGATTCCTGTTGTAGAACATAATGGGCGGGTTGCAGCATTTGAAGTAATGCACGGTACGCCGGCAATTAAGAACCTTATTCGTGAGGGAAAAAGCCACCAGATTCCTTCGATTATCCAGACAAGCAAAGCACTTGGAATGGTGACGATGGATGATTATATATACGACTTGTTTAAACGCCACACGATTGATGCGACACAGGCAGTTGCCTTTGCAGTAGACAAGGAACAGATGAGCAAGAAAGTGGCATTTATGTAAATGGTTCGAAAACATAGAAACGCAGATCTGATACGGCTCTATGTAATAATATAGAAGAGAGTGAGATGATAATTTGGCTGAGTATAGTTATGTTGTAGTTGCCCAGAACGGCAAGGAACGAAAAGGAACGATGGAGGCAAACAGCGAGGAAGCAGCAAGAGCAGCGCTGAAGGCGCAGGGGAATGTTGTTGTTTCACTGGGGGAAGCCAGCCTCCTGAATAAAGAAATTGAACTTCCGTTCGGAAATGGGGCAAGTGCTAAGGCGCTGGGTCTTATGTGCCGTCAGATGGAGAGTTTGATCCATGCGGGTGTTACGATTATTGATGCATTGCGTATGATGGCTGACCAGACGGAGAATAAGAATTTGAAGAAGGCGTTGCAGATTGTCCGTAAGGATGTAGAAAAAGGTGACAGTCTTGCAGATGCCATGGATAATCAGTCTAATATTTTCCCGGAGATTCTTGTCAACATGGTACGTGCCGGCGAGGCTTCTGGTAATCTGGAAGTAGCATTTAACCGAATGTCAACCCATTTTGAGAAAAATGCCAGAATTAAAGGCTTGATCGTTCAGGCAATGATTTATCCGATTATTTTGTTAATTGTAATTATTGGAGTTGTAGTCCTTATGATGGTAAAGATTGTTCCAAGCTTTACGCAGACATTTGCGGATGCGAATATGGAACTGCCTGGAATTACAAAAGCTGTCATGGCGGTCAGTGACTTTATGTCAAATTACTGGCTGGTTATGATTGGAGCAATTATTGCAATTGTTGTGGCTTGTAAGCTGTTTCAGAGAACGGAACAGGGAGCACTGTTTTTTGGCAGGCTGATGCTAAAGATGCCGCTTTTTGGAAAACTTATAGTAAAGCAGGCTTCCGCACAGTTTTCCCGTACAATGAGTACGCTGCTTGCCGCAGGTATCACTCTTGTGGATGCATTGGAGATTTTATCAAAGATCGTTTCGAATTACATAATAAAGGGTGCATTAAAAAGTGCACGGCTTGATGTAGAACAGGGTATTCCGCTTTCGGTTCCACTGGAAGCATCAGGCGTATTTCCACCGATGGTATACCAGATGTCAAAGATCGGTGAGGAAACCGGTAATCTGGAAGGAATGCTGGACCGGATTGCAGATTATTTTGAAGAGGAAGTGGAATCTGCTACAAAATCCATTACAGCAGCTCTGGAGCCTTTGATCATCATCATAATGGCATGCGTGGTTGTGCCGATCGTACTGGCAATTATGTTACCAATGCTTAGCATGATGTCAGCAGCAGACAATGTATAACTGAAATGATCTGCTATCATTTATTCATGGATTGACCTGCCGGAGCCAAGAACCGGCGGTTGATTATAAACTATTAACAAAATTTTATAAGTAAAGGAGAAATGCATTATGAAAAAAACAATCAAAACAATGGATAACAAAGGTTTCTCTCTTGTAGAGTTAATCATCGTTATCGCAATCATGGCAATCTTAGTAGGTGTTATTGGTTCTCAGGTAATTCCTTACATTGAGAAATCACGTGTAAGCAAAGACAAATCCACTCTTGACACAGCTTATACTTCATGGCAGACTGTTATCTCCAAAGAGCACGTTGTTGGTGGACCAAATAGTGCAACATTACAGAACTTAAGAACTACTTTTGTTGAGCCTTCATATCAGTCAGATTCTGAATACAACCTTGACTCAGAGTTTACTTCCCTGTTTGGTGCTGGTGTTAATTCTGCTGGTGATTTATCCAAAAAATTCTCTTCTAAGACTTTAGGAAATAATCCTACAATTAATTTCTGGTATGGAAACAATGGTGTTATTGCTGTAAGTCTTGAAAATGCAGGTAAGAGCGGTAACAATAGTTACTTCATTTCCAGTGGTAAAGAGAGCCAGTTAAAAGAAGGAACTGCTACTCTTGGTGCAGCAGATGTTGGAGTAAACTAATATAAGTCTTTTGACTTGATATAGAGTGGTTAATACCCACTCTATATCAAGTGTAGTTGAAT
>JAQXIP010000019.1 GCA_029007845.1 Clostridiales bacterium | reverse complement strand
TTTGATAAAACATATCTTGACGCATTACCACTAAGATTTGCCGGAATCGCATCATATATATCACCTGCAAGTCCAGTTCCATCTATCTTAATAAAATCTTCCTCGTACAAATCAACAATTTCTCTTTTGACTTCATCGACTGCCTGCAGATTATTTTGCTCTATATATGTTTCTATCGCCTGTGGCATTCCACCAATAAGCATATACAATCTGAAAACTCTCATAAGATTTCTATGCAATGCATTCCCTGCAGTTTTTTTGTTTTTTAAAAGCATCTTAATTGTGTCAGCAGTTATCTCATCACCAATTGCCCACAAAAACTCTTCAAAATCCATAGGATACATTGGTGTCGTCAAATAGTCCCATAATTTCTTTACTGGTATGTGCAAAATTCTTCTTCTCAGTATGATAATGCCCACAGTACCATTTTTGATAGGACAGCTTTTCTTGTCGGCAATGGCTTCATTAGAATAAATCATCTAATCTTCCATACTAAAACTCCAAACTATCTGCATTGAGCAGAAAATATTTCATGCCCATGATCACGAATCCTTCCTCATTTCTCCAAGGCTTTTTCGTTCCATTCACTATAACAATCTTCTTAAATGAATCCGGTATATTTCGGAATGAATTTAGTTCCTGCGTCTGCTTTTCCTCAGAGGTCATATCATAAGCCACCTGAATGTAATATCTCTGACTGCCCTGGTTCGCTACAAAATCAACCTCTAACTGCTTATGAACTCTCCTTCCTTCACTATTCTTTGCAAATACATCCACAATACCAACATCCACATATTTTCTACCCTTAATATCATACCGGTCCGCTTTAGAAATCAAAAATGCTTCTGCAAGATAATCTATATGGTTGGATATAGTTTTATTGCTATAATTAATGCCTCTTTCACTTTTGAAAGTATTTGATATTTTGGTTGGATTGGTAGGTGCTCCTATAGCAGAAGCAAGCATATCTACCAAAGTGCCTATTTCATCAACATTTTGAATCCTGTTTTGCTCTACCACATCCTTGATATAAACATTGGTAAAAATATTGTTAAGATACTCAGCCTTTTGGCGTTCCACAGAGAATTGTGCCACCTGTGGTAAACCACCGTATATCATATATTCCTCCCAAGCATCATCATAATCTCCATCAAAAGCCGCATAGAACTCTGCAAAGGACAACGGATAAATTCTGACTTCATCTCCTCTGCCTCTAAATTCAGTTACAATATCACTAGACAAAAACTTAGAACTACTGCCGGTTACATACACATCAATGTTACTGATACGAAGCAAACTGTTCAGCACTTCCTCAAATCGTGGCATAAACTGTACTCTATCCTGCAAAGGTCATTACGAATAATTATGCAAATGGTTGGATGGAGATGACGAACGGTGGTCAGCCTAGGGATTAAGCCCCCCTGTCAAAAAGAAATTCCTATATTTTGGTATAAAAACTATATGGTACTGGCATTTCCATTTTGTATGTGATAAACTTTTACTGTCCATTTGGACCGCCTCCTATTCTTTGAGATTGGTTCGCATGTGCGAAGTTTGAGTTTTTGATTTTCCCATCAATCAGTTTTCCAGACTGCCCTCATTCAGCAGGAAATCATAGACACTCATAACCAACACCCCATCATCATTGTAATACGATGCCGGTGCATCTTTCGTGATAATGATCTTCTTGAAAAAATCGCCAGTCAGTGTCAGAGGGCGTTGCTCCTGTTCCATCTTTGCCTGATCCGGAATCGCATATGCCAACTGGATATAATAACGCTTCGATCCTTTATTACAAACAAAATCAATTTCCAACTGTTTGATAGTTGTGTTGCTGATAGTTTTCTGCTTGACACCCCTAATGAAAATTTTTGCGATAACTCGCAATTTCATGCAGTGCAACCATGAAAAGAAACCGGGTGAACATCAATTGCCCCCCGGTATAATCCTCAATCGGTACTTCGTATATTTTGATAGTAAAAAACTGCAAGCTGGGTACGGTCCCGGAGAGATAATTTGTCCAGAACCAGGCTGATATAATTCCGCACTGTACCCTCGCTTAAATATAATTCCTCTGCAATCTCTTTATTACTCCGTCCCATAGCCACCTGTGCGATGATTTCCTGCTCTTTTTCATTGATATCATACCGGGAATAATCAAAGGTTTCCTTTGTCTGCATCAGCACCGGAATCTTGTTCACGATCTCTCCGCCAAAAACGCTCTGGCCACCCATCACCGCATGGATCGCCGGTACGATTCCTTCAAAATCCTGTTTTAAGATATACCCCTTTGCCCCCACATTCAAGGCTTTCACAATATACTCATCATCCGAAAAGGTGGTGAGAAATAAAATCTTTGCTTCCTGGTCTCTGGCAAGAATCCGCTCTGCCGCTTCCAGTCCGCTCATCTCTTTCATCCGGATATCCATCAGCAATACATCCGGTTTCTTTTCCTCATAAAGAAGTATGGCATCTCCTCCATCCTGTCCCGTTGCTGCCACCTCAATGTCCGGATCTGCTTCCAGAATGGTCTTTAAAGAAATCGCCACTAACTGGTCATCATCTACGATTACAATCTTCATATGCATCCTCTCCTGCATTCTTTTTGCAAGCTCTGTATTTACGTCACCTGGAGATTTTAAAAAACGAAATTCATTCATGGTTCATATTTTAACCCTCTTATCAAATTTTAGCAACAAATGATTAAATCAAAAGAACTGGCGTCACAGAAAACAAGGTGCTATAATGACACGGTACCGTCTAACGGTTCAGAAAGGATTCCATATGCGAAAATACTATATTGATCATTTAAGGGTGTTTTGTATCCTGCTGCTTTTTCCATACCATACAGCTATGATTTTTAATGCCTTCGGAGAGGCGTTCTATATACACGGAAAACCGGTAAATGCACTTACCCTTCCATTAAACCTGATCTGGCCGTGGTGGATGTCCCTGTTATTTACGATTGCAGGCATTTCTGCTGCGTACTCACTAAAAAAACGCAGCATGAAAGAATTTGTGTTGGAAAGAGTACAAAAACTGCTGATTCCCCTTTTAAGCGGCATTATCCTGATTATTCCGGTACAATCCTATATTGCCGATGTGTTCTGGAATCAATATGAGGGCAGTTATTTTCAACACTATAAAATCTTTTTTACCCGGTTTACTGATCTCACCGGCTATGATGGAGGGTTTACACCAGGACACCTTTGGTTTGTGCTTTTTCTATTAGCCTCGTCCATGGTCACGATTCCTCTGATTCTTATATACAATCATCTAGGAAAGAAAATTGACGGCAGTAAAATAAAACTAGGTCATATTTTGCCGTTATTCCTGGTCATTTTAATCATGACACCAATATTAGAATTTACCGGAGGAAAAAGCGTTGGGGAAGCAACCGCCTGCTTTGCGATTGGGTTCTTTGTGCTGGCTTTTGACGAGGTACAGGATTTACTGGAACGAAACTGGCTGCTGTTAGCTGGTTGCTTTCTAGGGATATTATGTGTACATACCATTTTTGTTGCACATGGCATAAGTGGAATTGTGTGGGATATTGAGTTCCGGATTGTAAAGTGGTTCGGGATTCTGGCTTTTTTAGGTAGCGGAAAAAAGTTTTTCAATAAGACAAACCGCCTGATGCGGTATCTATCGGAAGCAAATTTCCCATTGTATTATTTCCACCAGTCCATTTTAGTTATGCTGGGATATGTGGTTTTAAAACGAATCGATTCTGTACCGCTCCAGGCTGCACTGATTATAGGAGGAACTTTCCTGCTTACCATATTATGTTATGAAATCTGCAGACGATTCAAAGTTGCTTGTTTTTTATTTGGAATCAAGTATTACAAAAGATAGCCATTCCGTCTGATTCACATGTGGGAACGTTGCGTTATTCATGATTGGGGATACCGGACTTTGGAATCGAAATCACAATTTTAAATCCTTTTTCATTCTGGATGTGAATGGTTCCCCTTAGGGATTCCACCCGTTCCTTCATATTCGAAAGCCCAATTCCCGGCTCGCTCTTTTCGTCTTTTCCAGCACCGTTATCTTCAATGAACATCTGGTAGAACGCCGGATGTTCCCTGAGGATAATGGTCACCTTATCGGCATTGCTGTGTTTTACAACATTGGACATTGCTTCCTTTACCGTGGTGATAAAACAGTATTTTACTTTCTTTGGAACACTGCCGGACATGTCATATTCAAAATGAATCTGGTAATGTTCGCTCATCTCTTTCGTAGCCTCTAATACGGACTGTTTTAAATCAATGGACTCGTCATGAAGATCGTGAACACTTTCCCGGATGCTGGTCATGGCCTGGTTCAGCGTATCATTCACACTGGCCATCTGAGCATGCAGAGGCTCTTCCTTATGAATGGTCATCAAAGCCCCCATCTGTAAGATACAGCGGGATAACATATGCCCCACATTATCATGGATCTCCCGTGCAATCCGGTTCCGCTCCCTTAACGTGGCAAGATGAATCTCATATTCCTGCTTCTCCATCAACTCCCTGTTTTTTTCATTCATGACTATATTTAATTCCGTGCTGGTATCCCTAAGATGGATCAGATCTTCGGAAAGCCTGTTTAACTTTCCGGTACGGTATGCACACAAAACCGCCAGCAGGGAAATAATCCACCATGCGGCCAGCTGCCAGGGACGATATCCACCGGCATATACAAGAAAAAGAACCGCCGCCCCATATCCCCACCTCATGGAAAACCAGCAGCAGTCATAAAATATCAGCGGCAGAAAACTCACATACGCCGGTTCCACTACGCATAACACTGCATAACTAATAAAAATTGCGCCAATTGCCTTCCGGTTTTTCAAGTATAGTGTTAACTCCCCTAACGTAAGTGCCGTCAGCAAAACAATCACCGGCCGCGCCATTCCTTCCAGCTGGAACACCGTCACCGCACACACCGCAAACAAAATACCTTTATCCACAATCCGGTCCATTCATTTCTCCTCCCCGTTCTGCCATACCATCTCCTGATAAAAGGGTAACAGTTCAGCCCGCGCCATTCGCAAAGCCGTACCTTCGGTGCTTTATGGCTGAACTGTTACATAAAATGTGACAAATGTCATATCATTTTCTGACACTCCTCACTTCAACAAAGAACCCGTTTTCAATATAATACAATCAAACCCAAGGAAAAACAAGATTCCGCTCACACCTGCGGATGACGCAGAGCAGTGACGGTACAAGAGATGCCCGGTGTCATGAAATACTTTTTGGACACGCCGGCACTTGGTTTCGCGCAGCGAAACCTTAGTACCGCTGCGTGTCCAAATAGCGAGAGCGGGTATTTCTGACACCGGGCATCTCTTGTACCATCACTGCTTTGCGCCATCCGCAGGTGTGAACTGTAACACCCAACTAAAGGAGGACATATATGAGTACACCTGTTGTAAAGATCGAAAACCTGGTAAAACGCTACAAAGAACTGGTAGCGCTAGACCATTTTAACCTGGAGATTGAAGAAGGAGAAATCTTTGGCCTGCTTGGTCCAAACGGTTCCGGCAAGACTACAACCATCAACTGCATCCTTTCCCTTCTTTCTTTTAACAAAGGAAGTGTCCAAGTGTTTGGAAAGGAAATGAAACCGGACAGCTATGACCTGAAGCGCCAGATTGGTGTCGTAATGCAGAATGTCGCCGTATTTGACTCCCTGACCGTCTATGAAAACATTGACTATTTCTGTGGTCTGTATATCCCGGATAAAAAGCTCAGAAAACAGTATGTACAGGAAGCCATTGACTTTGTCGAACTTAACGATTTCGTAAAATTCTATCCGAAGAAATTATCCGGCGGACTGCTGCGCCGCCTGAATATTGCCTGCGGCATTGCCCATAAACCAAAGCTGATTATTCTGGATGAGCCAACGGTGGCAGTAGACCCTCAAAGCCGCAACAAAATATTAGAAGGCATCGTAAAACTTAATGAACAGGGAGCCACCATCATTTACACCTCCCACTATATGGAGGAAGTGGAACAGATCTGCACTCGGATCGCCATTATGGATAAAGGAAAAAATCTTGCCATCGGCACAAAAGATGAGCTGAAACAGATGATTAAAAAAAGTGAAACGATCTCCATCGAGCTATTTGAACTGTCCGAAGAGGATCAGGACGCGCTCCGCCAGATGAAGCATGTATATGAAGTGTCTTATGAAGACCACAAACTCACCATCCTTTGCAGTGGCGGTAAGCATAACTTAATCCGGATACTGGATTATCTCCAGTCAAAAGAGATCTCTTTTGGCCGCGTGTATTCCGAACTGCCAACTTTAAATGATGTCTTTCTTGAGATTACCGGAAAAGAATTACGAGATTAGGAGGAACCACTATGCTGCACACCATTCAATATTCCTGGAAAAATCTGTTCCGCAACAAAGAGGAATTTTTCTGGGTATTAATCTTTCCCATCCTGCTTGGCACCATGTTCAAGATTGCCTTTTCCAACATTACTGCTGCAGACAGCTATCACGCCATCCCTACCGCAATTGTCTTTGTCAGCAGCAGTGAGGAAACCCAGACCCAGTTGAAAAATGTCATCCAGGAAACCAATCTGATGAAGCCTTTCTTCTGCGATGAGGAAACTGCGCTGAAAAAACTGGAACAAAATAAGGTAGACGGAATTATCTATATGGAAGACACCCTTTCCCTTACCATATCAGCAGACGGCAGCAAGTCCACGATTAACCAGAGTATTCTTCAATGCTTTGTGAATCAGTACAACATTCACCAGAGCATCATAAAAGATGCATACACCAATCACCCGGAAAAGCTGCCAGCTCTCATCGAATCGTTGAAGAAGGAAACCGGTTACCGCAAAGAAGTGTCCCTTAATAAACGAAATATCGACCCGATATCCAATTATTTTTATAACCTGCTTGCCATGTCCTGTCTGTTTGCTTCCATAGCTGGAGCCTATGTCAGCATGCACAGCCAGGGTAATCTATCTTCCCTTGGTGCAAGGAAGAACATTTCTCCGGTACATAAAATGAAAACACTGTTTGGGGAACAGCTTGCAACGGTTCTATTCCAATTTATGTGCAACCTGATCAACTTTACTTTTCTTGTCTGCGTACTAAAGATTGAACTGACTGCCCACCTCCCCCTTGCCATTCTTACAATATTGGTAAGCTGTATGGTCAGTGTATCCTTTGGCTCTTTTATCGGAGCAATGGGAAAAATCACAGAAAACACCAAAGTTGCCATCCTTGTCTGTGTGAACATGTTCTTCTGTTTCATGAGTGGTCTTATGATCAGTAACATGCGCACCACTGTGGATGCTTATTGTCCGCTTTTTAACAAACTAAATCCGGCTGCTGTTATTGCCGATTGTTTTTATTCTCTTTCCGTGGCAGATAACTTAACCCGGTATACCCAGAATATCCTAACGCTTCTTTTGATGGCTGCCACCTTCATGATTGGAGGATTCTTACTAACAAGGAGGACAAAATATGCCAGTCTTTAATTTATTTTTTAAAACAATCCGCAAAATGCTTCCCGCCCTGCTTATTTATCTCATCGCCTATTTTGTTATTGCATTTCTCATGAGCAGCACCGCAGAAAAGACATCCCTTTCCACTTTTGTGGCATCCTCTCTGGATCTGTGCATCATTGATGAAGACCACAGCAGGGCCAGCAAAGCACTGACTGATTATCTGGATTCCAGTCATAACCTGGTAAAACTGCGTTCCACAGATGCACAATCCCTCCAGGATAATCTGTTTTATGGAAGAATCGACTATGTGTTGACCATTCCAGAGGGCTTTGAAGAAAATCTTGCCGCTGGAAAATACGAAAATCTGGTTACCAGTTCCAAGCAAAATAATAGCACTAATGGCTATTTTGCAGACCAGCAGGTTGACCAGTACCTGAACTCCCTTTCCCTATATTTAACCAGCGGCTATCATCTGGAAGAAGCGATAGAAAAAACCAATTCAGCCATTTCCCATACCGAAGAAGTGACCATCCGACATTTTCAGACAAAACAAACCGCTCAGAGCGATACCACCATGTTCTACTTCTTTCAATACATGCCATATATCATGCTATTACTGATTATTATGGGTATCACACCTGTTCTTGTGACCTTCAACCAGACAGATTTAAGCAACCGGATGAACTGCTCCGCATTAAGTCTTGGGGCAAGAAATGTTCAGATCAGCCTGGGATGTGTTGCATACACAGTCACCATCTGGCTTTTGTTTATGATTGCTGCCGGCCTCATATATGGACCTGCACAGCTCTTTTCTAACAGCGGCCTTTCCTGTGTGCTGAACAGTTTTGTATTTTCCCTGATTGCCGCCGCTGTTTCCCTGCTGATCAGTGCGTTTTCTCCATCCCTGAATGCGCTGAATATGATCTGCAACGTGGTTGCCCTGGGCATGAGCTTCCTCTGCGGTGTTTTTGTTCCTCTGTCTTATCTATCTGACCATGTCGTTATGGTATCCCGTTTTCTTCCCGGATACTGGTACATCCGCATCAACAACATGTTAGGCGGATTTTCCAAAGAACCGGTATCCATGGATACCTACTGGATGTGTATCGGAATCCAGCTGATCTTCTTTGCCGCCATCTTTGTGCTATATCTGGTAGTCAGCGACCAGCGGCGGAAAAGCCGCGCAATGTAACATAGATAACGGCCCACTCCGTTCAGGCGTGGGCCGATCTGCTGTTACATATAAAAGCCGCATCCAGTCCGAGTATCTGCAGCCGGTTCCATAGTTTCCTGTACCTCCTGCAGCTCCTTCGGCAGATACTTTTGAAGCATTTCCATCAATTCGACCAGCTTTTTCGTAAGGCTAAGTCCCAGACCGGTTCCCTCGATGTTGCGGTTTTTCTGTTCGTCCACTCTTGTAAAGTTTAAAAACAGCTTGTCCATACGGTTATTCAATATAGATAACTGTGTCAGAAGCCCTACTGCCACAAAGACCTGCTCCGTCTTTCCTGCGCTTTCTGCCTGCATCCTTCCTTTGCCTGCCAGGGATGCCACTTCGTAATCATCCCCACCATCAGTTCCACGCTTTCCCTGATCTTTTCCTCCGGAAGTGCCAGATAGTAACGCCTCAGTTCAAAATAATCTCCTGCCGCGGGATTTCTTCTCATATTTTCAATCAAACTCCGGGAAATCCCCTCCTCATTGCAGCACATTTCATACATTCTCAGCGCTTCCCGCACATTTCCATCTATCTTGTAACTGTTCTCAGCACTATAATACAGTTCTTTGATGTAATCCTGTGAATATTTTGAAGAAAGCCTCCGTCGCTCAGTCTCATTGCAACGATCCTAAGATACAGAGGATTGCCATGCCCCAGTTCCTGTATTCTACTGTATGCCGCTTCCGTGGGGGTTAGCTGCCATTTCTCCAGATAATTTCCCTGTTCCTCTTCTGTAAGGCACAACTCTTCTTCTCCGATTGTCACGAAAATATACCGGACAAAAACCGCTTTCAGCCATTTTGGCACAGGAGCCCTGGATATCAGAATCAGCCAATCAGTACCTTTTTCCCCTCAAAAGCAAAACCATATTTCTTTATATGCTCTGCCGGAATACCCTTGGCAAGCAGTGTTGCTTCATACTGTTTTTCCTCAATTTGAGAAAGTGCAGCCCGAACCGTGTCCTCAAGCAGCTGCCCATCGTCTTCATCATGTACCTTGAATTCCAAAAGAAACGCATCATCTTTTTTCACATCTTTCGGCTCAATCATCACATCATACCTTCCATAACCACTCTCCTGATTGGACATCACGATATATTGACCATCAAGCTCTACAATGAGTCCCAGCACAAAACCATGGTAAAATCGCTCTGGTTCCTGTCTGGAAGGATTCTTACCGGTATCAAAATAACTGAATGTTTTCAGTGCCACTTCATTCATATAGGCATTCATCTCTTTCTTGTTTCCAGCCAGCAATGCCCGCACAAAACCATTGTAATCTTTTTTTACTCCTTTGAACCATCCTCTTACAATGCTGCGAAACATCCGCTGCACTTCCTGATTCGTAACTGCCAGCTCATAAAGCGGGTCATCCTCCACCTCATCCACTTCCTCATAACGAATCACTTTCAGATAACCACTGGCAAGGAGCAGACTCCAGATGGCATCCTCGTCATCATCAAGCTGATTATAAACAATCTGTTCATCTACCGGACATTGGATAGTCTCCCCTTTCAGCAGACTCTCAAATGTCCCTTTCACACTCTCGTCCCCTTCCCGGATCAGCTTGCCCACAAGGCTGTTGCTACTGGTATTCGCCCAGTACAAAGCAATTTTTCCTTTATCAAGAAAATTAAGAATTGACCACGGATTATATATATCCTTCTGTTTTCCAAAAATAAAACCGTCGTACCAATACTTTACTTCTTCTTTTCTACTACTGTAACCATACTGTTGAAGTGCTTCAAATACTTCCCCTTCCGTAAAACCAAATGCAGTCTCATATTTATCCGATGTTGTTGTAACCACCTCAAGATTATTCAGATCCGAAAAAATAGATTCCTTACTTATCCTTGTGATTCCGGTCATAATCCCTCGTTCCAGGTATGGATTTGTTTTAAATGTAGAATTAAACAGGCTTCTGGCAAATCCTGCAAGTTTATCCCAATATCCGTTTACATATGCCTCCTGCATCGGAGTATCATACTCATCCAGTAAAATAATCACTTTCTTTCCATAATAGCGGTGCAAAAAACCGGATAACTGATACACTGCGGAAGAAGCAACTGCATCGTCCATATCAATGGTCACACGGTCAAAATACTCCCTGTCTTTCTCAGTCAGGAATTCACTGTCCCTCAGAAAAGAAAATTTCACATACAAATTTGTGATAACTTCACATATTTTTGCCCTTGCAAGTTCATATTTGCTTTCCTTAATCCTTGCAAATGACAGAAAAACAACCGGGTAGGTTCCCTGCAGCCTGCGGTATGTTCCATCCTTCCAGATGGACAGTCCCTCAAACAAATCTCCCCGATTGGCATAGTCCACTGAAAAAAAATTTTCCAACATACTCATATTCAGTGTTTTTCCGAAACGCCGCGGTCTGGTAATCAGTGTCACGTCATCCCGGCTCTCCCACCATTCTTTAATAAAGGGAGTCTTATCCACATAGAAACAATCTGCTTCCCGTAATTTATCAAAACTCTGTATTCCGATTGCAACATTCTTTGCCATATTGGAATCTCTCCATTCGCCATTTCCTGAAATCAAACAAATTTTCCCCACTACGGTCATGTCAATATATCTTCGGCTGTATTTACATCATTATAGTACATCTCAAGCGCAATTATCAATAGGAATCGTTTGAGAAATCACATGACTTTGGCTATTTTGTATTTTTCCCCAACCGATCCTCAAACATCCTGATCAGCAGGCTGGTATCCAGTAAATAATGAAAAATGCCCATTGACAAAGGACATCTGATTCCTGTCAACGGGCACTACATTTTGGTATTTTACAAGTTGAAGTCCGTTTCGGTTCTATAGCTGGGAAAGCACCGAAACATGGATCGCAATCTTATCTATAGAGGCCATCGCTTTTGCTCCCTTAATAATGAAAGCAGTCGATTCTGCGAGCACTGCGTCCTGGTTCGGCTCTGGACTTGGCTCTAGACTCGGCACTGAACTCGAATCTTCTGTCGGTGCTGAACTCGGCTCTGGACTTGAGCTTGCAGTCGTTTCCGCTGCATCCTGGTTCGAATCTTGATCCGGATCTGGACTCGGCTCTTCTGTCGGACCTGGACTCGGTCCTGGACTCGGTTCTTCTGTCGGACCTGGACTTGACTCTGAACTTGGATCGGAACTTGAGCTTGGCTTCTTGCAAGAACAGATTTTACAGAATCCGTCGAATGCGAAGTCATGGAATTCCTTGTCTGAAGAATAGAATCGAATCACGTCCGTGGAATTGGCCGGTTCAACAGTAGCTTTCAGTGCTAACACATCTCCCTTCAACAGACAGATCTCAGATTCGCTATCTACTGACACGGATCGTGCACGCTTCAGCACAGTAAACGTCTTTGTAGCTACTGTTTTGCCAGTTTTTTTTGATTTGGCTGTAATCTTAACTGTTCCCGGGTTCACTGGCTTAAATTTACCGGTTGTCATCCCAATTGTAGCAACCGTTTTGTTACTGCTGTAAAACTTAACAGCCTGCCCTTTAACTGCCAGCGTATACGATCTCCCGGCATAGACTGTGCTTGGTGCAGCCGCTCCAGATTTCAGAGTAATTTTAGAAGCAGCCTGTGAAGACATGGACGAACACCTCATGCACAGCACAATGAGCAACGGAATCGTCCTCCTCAGCCATATGGTGGCCTTTCTCAATTTTCAATATGGTATTTATTGGCGAGTTCAATCCAGCAATCCATTACCGCTCTCTCCGAATCGAAAATCACTCCGTCCATATCAAAAACAACTGCTTCATACGTTTTTTCTCTTCCATTCATTACTCTCCTAACTATCATCCAGCTTTGATCCGATAAAAATGAATTGCAGAGGCTGTCTGGACCTTATTTCACTTCCGATGCACATTTCGTGAACTTCCAGTTTCCAATCTCAAATTTATTACTGATTATCTGTTTTGCAAGCTGACAAATTTCCATAAATTCATCAGTCACGGTAACAAAAAACTGCTTCCCGTCCTTTTCCACCAAATAAAACTGTTTATCCGTATTATTCAAAGAATTGATAAGACCAGGTTTTCTTTTCCCCAAGAAGAGTGTGAATTTTTGCGTCTGGGAACTTATCACGAACAGCACGGTCTTTCTTCAAAAACTTGCTACCCTTACCATATTCTGATAAGTTATATGGTTCACGCATAACCAATTCGTCCATTAGCTCGCCATCATCGAGCAGATAATCTACGCTCACATTCAGCAATTTAGAAAGAACTTTCAGATTATCTACATCGGGAAGGCCTTTATCCGTTTCCCATTTTGCTACTGCAGAACGGGAAACGCCTAATTTCTCAGATAACTGCTCTTGGGAAAGGCTCGCCTGTTTTCTTGCTTCTTTTAATTTTTCACCTAATGTCATTATGATAACCTCCTACATTGTTTTGATGCACTCAATGTAATCTGATGAGTCATCAAATACAATAAACGATCCATGACAATATTGTCACTCTGCGTAACAAAGCCCGATTTCCTGTATTTTCCGTTGTTTGAGACTTGGCTGCATACTATACCAGCTCCATTTCATTTTCCATTTTTACAAATCCGTATTTCTCATACAGTGGCCGTCCCATATCCGTTGCTTCTAAGGCAATCTGTGAAATCCCCTTATTCTTAGCAGCTTTTACCAACAAATCCAATGTATGAAACGCGATTCCCCGTCTTCGATATTCCGGCGCTGTATACATATTCATAATATATGCCTTTTTCCCACTTGGATTATGATAGGTTGGCATAACCTGATAGAAACTCACACCACCTGCACCAATAAACCTTCCGTTATCATAGACCAGATGTGCAATATGTTCTCCTGTTTCCAATGTGCGCTGATAATATGCATATGTTTCTTGTTCTACACCAGACATATCCACATCATCTGACAACTTATTTGCCGCACGAAGGACAATCATCCTGGTTCTTACCAATTCTTCAATATCTTCCATTGTTGCTTTTTTATATTCAAAAAAACGATCTGGCATACTTTATTACTCTCCTGTCCTTTGCATATCATCATTCGTTTCTATTAATTTTTCCCACTCTGCTTCCCTAAATCCAAGCAGTACCTGATCATTAGCAACAATCAACGGACGTTTTACCAGCATTCCATTTGTCGATAACAGTTTCAACTGCTCCTCCTCGCTCATGGATGACAGCTTTTCCTTCAGCTTCATCTCCTTATAGAGCAATCCGCTGGTATTAAAAAACTTCTTAAGGGGAAGTCCACTCTTCTTGTACCATTCTTTTAATTCATCATGAGAAGGATTATCCTCCACAATATGACGTTCGGTGTATTCGATATTATGTCCATCAAGCCATTTCTTAGCCTTCTGGCAGGTTGAACATTTCGGATAATATATAAATAACATTTCTATTCCTCCAATTATGCATATTCATTCGATGTTCCCACTTTCCGTGAAAACAAAAAAAAGCGCTGACGTTCCTTATACAAAAGGAGTTCAGCGCTATTTTAAATCCTGTCAGCAGCCAGAAACCCTTACAAGCATGGCGGATTATCTGCCATGAATATATATTCTGCCACTGAGCGGTCAAAAGTTTTGATATGGTTGAATAACCAATCAACTACATTTTTTTTGACCTGCTCTACAAAAGCATTGGTAGGACCTTCGGATTCCTCCAGAAACTCATCCAGACTGCGAAGAGCTTTCTTAAACTCTTCGTGTTTTTTCTTATGTTCCTCAAGCCCTGGATAATTCACCTCTTCCTGCAGTTTCTCCTCGGCGGAGAAATGGAAATCGGTATATTCAACCAGATAATCCAACATGTTAATAGCAGTTACCTTGCTATCACGCTGCTCGCAGCTATCAACGAATTTTTTGATCCGCTCAATAAGCTCCTTGTGCTGTGAATCAATCAATTCATTATTGGTAATCAGAGTGTCATCAAATTCAATTGTCATATGTCAATACCTCCTCAAATCATTGATAAGTACATTATAATCTCTTTGCAGGGAAAGGTCAATCCGTCGCTAAGGAGCGAAAGCGGGTATTTCATGGTACCTGATATTCTGCATGCTTCCGGCGGCTGTGCGCTCGTCACGGCTGAACTGTTACTACCATCCCAATCCATCAAGCCACTGTTTTACTTTTTCTTCTCTGCCTTCTTTTTCCGGTGCACCCACGAGGGATAATTCCCCCTTGATGCTGCCATCCACAAGATATAAGATTCTATCACATCTTGCAGCAACCTTGCTGTCATGGGTCACTATGAGAATTGTCGTTCCTTCCCGGTTCAGACAGGTAAATTCCTCCATAACTTCCTGTGCCGCGCCCTGATTGAGCGCACCAGTTGGCTCATCGGCGAATAATATTTTCGGCTGGTTTATCATGCTGCGGCAGATGCAGGCTCGCTGAAGCTGTCCACCAGACACCTCCGTAATTTTCCGCTGCGCCAGTTTCTCAATTCCCATTTTCCGCATCAGTATCCCTGCACAATGCTCGATATCCTTTTTTGAAGACTTTTTCTTTTTCAGTCGGCAGGCGGGCAGCATGATGTTGTCCATCAGGTTCAGATTTTTCAACATATTCATCTGCTGGAATACAAACCCCATCTGCTCAAGCCGCAGCCTTGCCCGATCATCCTCCGACAAAGCACAGATCTCCCTTCCGTCAATCCACACTTCACCAGAATCCCCACGATCCATACCGGACACCTGATAAAGCAGGGTAGATTTTCCGGAACCGGAAGGTCCCATGACAGCCACCATTTCTCCTGAATTTACGGTAAAGCTGATATTTTTCAGGATTTCATCCTTACAAAGATTCTTAACAACCAACAATTCTGACATCATTCTTTACTCCTTTTCCATACAACACTCGTATGCCCTGACGTTTTTAATCTCCAACAGTCCAAGCAAGATTGCACAAAATACGGTAAGAACTGTAATAACAGGAATCCAGACACATACTGTTTTATAATCAATCTGGAAGCGGAAGCCCGTTGCCCCAAGCGTCTTTAAAAACAGTCCCACCAGTTTTCCACCCAGCAGATTACCGGATAAAATCCCCGCCAAAATGCCTGCCAGCAGCACCGGCAGATAACGAAGCAGGTACACCTCCTTGATATCCCTTCCGTTAAAGCCGATTGCCTTTCGCAGTGAAATATCACAGCGGTCCTTTGCCACAAGAAGACGGGTAAACAAAGCCACCACCACAAACATTACAAGAACTGCTGCCACAACTGCCAGCCACGCCGCCATACGGATCTCCTGAATTGTTTGTCCATAAGTACCGGCTACATATTCCTGGATATCCACCATCTTCGCGCTGATACCGCTGTCAGACAGAATTTTGGTGTACTCGGATAACCACTGCTCCCTGACAGCACCATCTTTCAATGAAATATAAAGCACGCTCCACATTAGAGGCCCATCATCATGAAGATATGCCGCTTTCGCTGTCTTTCCTCCATTTGTGATGTCCGAATAGATACCACAGACGGTATATTCCTGCGCATTTTCATTCATCGAAAGAAGCAGCTTATCCCCTACGGATAATCCCAATTCATCTGCACACATATAGGAGAGTGCAATCTCGTTTTTTTCTTTTGGTGCTTCTCCCTCTGCATAGGTAACGGGAAAGGTGGTGTGGATGCCTTCTTCCACCTGTAAGCTGGTATAAGAGCCGTCTGTCAAAATTACCCGGCATGAAGTTGTCCGTAGAGCGACAGAACGCGCCACCTGTCCATCCCCCGCCAGCATCTTTTCTACCTGTTCTGTCTTTCCTGCAATGTCCTCTGTCTGACGGATGTCCAGACGGATTTGGGCGTCTCCAATCCCCATGTAAGTAACAAACTGAGGGGATGAAATCATGCTTAACAAGTTCTGGGGCAGAATCATCATGAAGATTCCCAGGGCAATGACCAGGGTAACAATCAGATACTGCGGGGAAAAAAGTTGTCTTTGTCTGGTCAGCGCTTCCACCGCCGATAGGTTCTCTGTGCATTTCAGCGTCCTTCTAACCGAACAGAGCAGAATTCCTTCCGTTAAAGCCACGCCTGCAAAAGCTGCCAGATATTCTGGCAGTTGATTTCCCGATGCTCCGTACAACTCCTGTATCTGTGCCGATAGCGTCCCCCTCACCAGAAGAGCCAGAAGCAGCCCGGTCACAGTTCCCAATCCGGACAGTGCCAGAAATTTCAGGTTGTAGAGCTGCCGGATGTCACCTCTGGATATTCCAATTGCTTTCAGCATTCCGATTTCTTTTCGGTCTGCCTCTAACTGTGTCAGCAGCGTAAAACGGATACAGAGCATGGAGATCAGTAACAATACAACGCTTACCAGAAGAATGACCACGATCATCAGTCCGTCCGAAAGTGCATTCATCATGCGGATCAATGGTTTTGTAATCGCCGGCCCGTTAGATGGCAGCCCTTTATCTGTGTATTCTGTGGCAAATATGTTACTATCGGCTCCTTCCTGCAATAGAAATTCAATCAGATATTCTTCACTTCCTGTTTCTTTCAGCTTTTCATAGTCGCCCTCACTCACCAGAAAACGCTTAGAAGATGCCATCATGGAATTCATCTGGGAATCCCGGAGGAATCCGGCAAGAATGAAAGAGTTTTCCCCAATCTGCACGTTCTCCCCAACAGCGAGGTCATACTCCTTACGATAGCAGACCGGAACATATATTTCACCATCCGAGACTTGGATTATTTTATTGTCCAAGTCCAAAAGATAATCGAAATTTCTGCTCTGTACACAGACACCGTTATCCTGCGTACTGTCTGCCAGGGAATTACCATCCAGGATAATTGAGCTGTTCTCCAGATTTAGAAAGTTCAAAGTCTGATAATCCTTTATCTGTTCATTTTCCTGGGCAAACCGAAGAAGCTCTGTTTCTGATATTTCTCCGGCGTGCATCTGCAGAAAGTCCGGCGTCTGCGCCTTTTCCATCAGTGCATCCACAGAACCTAACAGACTGACAAAAAGAAAGCAGGTCAGTGCAAACATGAACGCACTGATAGTCATAAAGAGCCATGTGGTGACGGCCAACAGCCAGTTCCCTTTGATATCATTCCATATGATCCTCTTTTTCATAGCAGGCTCCCTTCGTTAGCTTCGGAGCTTCCATTCTCCAGTTTACGCACTGCTTTGATCGGATAGATTGCCAGTGCCATAATAGCAAGAAGCACCCCGGAAACCATAATGACTGCGGCAGCCCCCCGCCCAACACTAACTTGGAACTGTTCCCCAATCCCGTCGGCTAATGCACCAGCCAGACCATAAGCCACTACATAGCCAATCTGTGATAAAAATCCGATGAAGCCCCATGCCCTGCCTTGTAATTCATCCGCAATGTTTGTCCTTACAAGATAATCCAGACAATTATTCGCAAAAGGAAGCATCGCAAAAAACAAAAATCCCGATGCACAAATCAGATAGATGTTTTCCTTCAGTCCGAAGATAATCATGGCAATCCCTGCTATGGTAAGGGATATCGATAACACCCGCAAATAACCTTTTTGGATTCCTCTGGCCCCCAAAAACAAACCCGAAACCAGCATCCCACTGGCACAGACGGTTTCTCCAATCCCCAGTGTGGCACTGTCTGCAAAATCCAGAATCAATGGCTCTGCCAGAATCTGAAAAGCTCCCATAAAACAGGTCATAACAGATGAAAGCAGGATTAACAGGAAAACCCCTCTCTTTTCTGTAACTGCCTTCCATCCCATCTGCAGCGCTGCAAAAAACGGTTCCTTTTCTTCTGTTTTTTTTGCTTCCAGACCTTTTCTGACCACTCCGGTACAGATTACGGTCAGAAAAAATGTGCCAATATCAAGAAGCAAAAGCAACCGGATATCTGATACCGTCAAAAGCACACCGGCAAGAACCGGGGAGATAAGATATCTGGCACTTCCTGCAAGGCTGACCATTCCGCTGGCTCTGGAATATTCCTCCGCGTTCAGAAGGTCTGTCACCGTCGCACGATAAGACGGTTCCAGCAGGGAAGAGAAAACCGAGCTGATGGTCACACCAATACAGATTTCTGCAAGGCTGGCCTCACCGCTTAACATGCAAAACAGGATAAAAAGAATCCCTGCCGCCGAACATCCATCCCCAAGCATCATAAGCAGCCTTCTGTCATAGCGGTCTGCCAGAACACCCGCCGGAACGCTCAAAAGCAGCGTTGGCAGAAAAGCCAGAAGGGTAACCAGTGCCATGTCTTTTGCACTCCCAGTATGCCCAAACACATAGACGCCCAGACCGAAACTGGTCAGGCCTCCGCCGATAGAGGACACCAATTCTCCTGCCCATAATAAAAGAAACCGGTTAAAATTACGTTTGTTATTCAATCCCATTCTCCTTTCTTTTTGACCGACTGTCCATCGGTAAATATGTAAAATATGATATAAAGGGTCAAAAGTCAGAAATCGTTCCTGCTTGCAGAAAAAGAGTTCTGACTTATTGACCCGCGTATATTTTATTATTCACCACGTCCTAATCTGCTTCCCTGAAAGATTTCCATAATTGTTTCCTGCAGACTATCTTCCTTCATCCCCAGAAGCCGTTCTACATTGTAGATAAAACCAACCATTTTCTTTTCCCTTTGCTCCCGGCTTAGCTTTGCCATATTCAATTCATCAAAAGCATTATTCGCATAAAGCATCGCCATCTCTATCACCGACTCCGGATACTTTGTATGAAAGATTCCCTGCTCGATTCCTTCCTCTACCAACCCTGTAAGGATGGGATTGATTCCCTCTAGTAATGTCACCTGCATCTTTTGATGCATCAGTGCATTTTGCGGACGGTGTACTTGTTCCATGACTTCATGTCCGATTTTCGACTCTACGTTCAGGGACATAATCGCCTTCGTAAAGCGTTCCAGCACCGGCAGCTCTTTCTTCCCGGCAATCTTTTTCGCATCCTGCATCATCCGTTTTGTCATTCGCTCAATCACACCATCCAGAATCTCTTCCTTCGATTTGAAATGATAATATAGAGTTCCTCTGGCAATTCCCACTGCATCCAATATGTCGCCTGTGCTGGTGTTATCAAAGCCTTTCATGCCAAACAGCTTTTCTGCTGCATCTAGAATTTCTTCTTTTCTTTCTTCCGCTTCTTTTACAATCCGCATATTCATCTTCCTTACTTCGCTGTCAAGCCTGTAGACCGACTTGCTGTCGGTTCTATTATATAGGAAACGCATTCTATTGTCAATAACGTGGGTTCACTTACAAACCTTCTTTACCGTATTGGCTGTCCTGATAGTAAGCTTCTCTGCAATACCCGCACTGGCTGTCTTTTTCCACCAGTTACATTTCTGATAGGCTTTTCTGTCAAAAGTCCAGAAGATTACATTTTTCCTTATCATCTGACCCCCACCACTCTGGTGAGTGCAGCAGTATGTCATTCAGTTCATCCATTTCTATAACATAAACCGGTATTTCAAGGGCAAACTTGGCGGTAAGCATTTTTTCTATATCTGCCTTTGCATTATCGGTTTCAGAAGAAAATACAACATTTCCACTATTCAGATAAGTTGAAACTTCCGTAAAGCCCAACCCTTCAAATTCAACTTTCAAATCGGACATACTGATTTTGTTCTTGCCACTTATATTTTGTTTGTTCAAAAGTTGCACCATTCCGGCAGAAAATCTATATCCTTTCAAAATTTGCGCACTTTTGCGACCACAAATGACTGGTCTCTTAAAGTGCAGTAAAATCCGAAGCAAAAAATACATTTCACATTATAAATGATGTATTTCAAATCTTATCCTGCAAAAATTAACCCTTCAGATGTAACGGTTCAGATGGGATTTAACAAATCAGAATTCTTGTTTTTATTCAGTTTCGTTTTCTTCCTCTAATAACTTTATTAATGCAGAAGGTTCACACACCTTAACAGAAGATTTCGCATAGTCTTTCACATTTCTGGTTACTATACAATCCATTTCTGAACGAATTGCTGTTTCAACCATAATAGCATCTTCATAATCACCAATTTCAGAAGATATTGCTTTCCGGCAGTCTAAAGAAGTAGTATCCAACAAATGAAACAAAGTAAAAAGCTTACTCAAAATCTTTCGTGTTTCTGCGTCGTTATGTGTTAAGCGATGTGTCAGATAATATATATCTGTAACTGACTTTGCAGTAATATAACCCTCAAATTTCTTATTTGCAGAATATATAAATAGTTTTTGTGCAGTTTCTGCAAAGGTCGCACGAGACTGTAGTGCATCGATGATAACACAAGTATCAACTAAAACTCTCATATTGTATTCAACCTTTCTTCCCGTGCTTCTTCCAGAGTCATATCATTTGAAAGAACACCAAATAATGACTTAGCAACATCTACTCTGTCCTGATATGGGTTAGACAATTTTGCAACAACTTTTCC
>JAQXIP010000018.1 GCA_029007845.1 Clostridiales bacterium | reverse complement strand
ATTTTCGAGGTTGTTTCACTGTTCAGTTATCAAGGTTCTTTTCTTGTTTTTCAAGGCTTTGCGGCGTTTTTGTTTTTGTTCTTTACCGCGTCAGCAATAACGATTATAGCACCCGCTTATTACACTGTCAACACTTTTTTTAAATTTTTTTCAACTTTTTGTAACAGTTCAGCCGTGACGAACGAACAGCCGCCCTGTTCGGGCTGCTTTCTCATGTTTTACAGGCCACAATGTCATACTTTTTCATGCAAGCATGAAACGCATGACCTTTTGACCCTGGCATCATATCATAGAAATAATTCTTCCAGATTCATCAGGATTTTCAGAATCAAATTATTGTTATACATCCAGTTAAGCATTGTGTTTTCCATAATCTGATCCATTGCGCTCATTCCAATCGATGTATTTTGAATCAGAAAGACGGCCACCATAAGCAGCTCCACCACAATCACTCCCTTTACCAATCCAATAAGGAGCCCTGCTGTTTTATTTAACCCATCCAGTACCGGGAGCCGGCTTACCACATCAAGAAGCGCGCACAGGATTTTCAATAGTACGAAAATTAGGACAAAGGTAATAAAATAGACTGATATTTTAATGATCAGCACCGTCAGGTAATGCTTTACGTAATCCTCAAAGCGGGACACGCCTAACATCTGGTAGATTTCTTCGTTGTTATTCTCTTTTAATGCCTTTTGAAGCACTTCGGGCAGTTTCATGTTTTCGATGGTTTTTTTCTGCTCTGATTTTGAAACTGCTTTTTCCTTCTCCTCAGCGGCAAACACCCGCTCCTCAATCATCTGCACGATTTCCTGATTCTGGCATACCATATTGCAGACCTTCGGACTAATGACAAATGCTGTTAATATCCCTGCAAAGACCGTAAATACAGAAAATACCGTCCGAATAAAACCCAGACGGTATCCATTCCAGATCGATATCAGTAATATGAGGCTAAACAAAGCCAGAACCCAGCTCATTGTGCATTCTCCTTCTCCAGGCGGATTACAGATACCTGATCTTTATCCACCAGTACATAATGATTTAACGTTTTCCCAGACATAAAAAACAGGATGTTTTTCTTAAAGTCTCCGTCAAATTTTTCTTTTCCATTCATCCGTAAAATATTACAATGGGTATCGGAGTAAAAGAGGAGTTCTTTTCCACTGATCTCGAATTTTTTATAACTATAGTCGATTGCTGCTCCTAAAACCTTTTTCCCGTTCATACGGTAAGCCGCAACACGGTTCTTAGACTTCCCTTCCGCCTTTTCCAGCACAACAGCCACATACTGGTCACTAAATGCAATACTTTTTATCGTAGAGGAAAACTTTTTGGAGTACACATCCTCCGGAATCTCCTTCATCGAATAAACCGAGAACTGTTTTTCCGTACAGATGCACACTTTATTATTCGATACAAATTCTACCTTTGCAACAATGTTACTGCCAAAATCCCTTGCTCCGACAATCCGGTTTACATTATTTTTTCCCACATCACCAAAATTATAAAAATTAACCATGCAGGAAATGGCTCCGTCCTTTACCATCATGTAACTGGTGACCATTTTCTTTCCATCCGGCGACAAGTCGATATCAATGGGAAAGCCGCTGGTGGCCACATTCGTTGGAATCTCCAGAAGCAGTTTATTATTCTGGGCCGTGTCATATATCTGAATAACATCGGAGTCTTCTTCTGACATGGCAACTGCAACAACTCCCTGATTTGCCACACAAATCTGGGTAATGGGATTTAACACGGTAATCTGCGTCCCCGAATTCGAGCCATTGAAAACCGATACCGTCTTGCCCCCTACATCCGCAATGGCTACATAATCTCCTGCAATGTCTGCCTTTGGATTATCCATATCATAACTTCCATTCCATAATATGCTTCCATCCGTTTTTATCGCAGAGGCGCCGTCTTTGCTGTATTTTAAGAGGCCATCACCGTATTTCAGATAAGTTACCTGATTTCCGTCAGCGCGTTTTACTGAATGAAGTACCTGATAACTGTCATAATCTTTTCGATAGACAATCTGAATTCCCCATACTGACACTCCAATTATGACTGCTGCCACAATCAGCGCAATAACTGGTTTCCATCGTATTTTTCTCTTTGCAGATTCCTGCGTTTCCATCGTATTGTCCTCTGCCGACATATTGCACCTCTTATCCTGTGTAATTTCTTCACTCACACATATCGTTATTATACATGATTCTCTCTTTTCTGAAAAGACTTACTTTGGAATGACGAGTTCCTGGCCAATCTTTAATTTCTTCTCATTTTTGATTCCGTTTGCTTCCATGATTCTTTCCACACCCTTCATGGTGCCATAATATTTCCTGCTGATTGATACTAACGTGTCTCCTTCTTTCACAACGTAATAGGTCTCTTCCTCCTCCGATCCCTGGGCAACATCATTTTCTTCAATTGGTTCCGCTTTCTGCACAACCTCTGTTGTCTGTCCTGTCGGCTCCTCCTCTTTTGTTTCAGATGCCTGAATATCTGTTTGGGAAGTTGGAGGTGACGTTACCTGCTGGCTGGAAAGTGTGTTCAATGTCTCTTGTACTGCCGGGCTTGTACCATACTGGTTCAATATGGATACGCAGCATACGATAAATAAAAGAGCAACCCCCATTACACAGATATAAGCCATTCCAGCAGCATTACGTCTCTTTTTTTCTTTTTTCTCTTCCAGAATTTTCCGGATTTCTTTTACGGTTCCGTCCAGAAGCACCGCCTCTTTTTTCTTTCCCCCGCCATTCCATTCAATCATATAATTCTGCATCTCTTCATTTTTTTCATAATATACATAATATCCGTCCTGACGGCACAGTTTGTTCTGGTCATACCGGTAGAAAACTTCCTCATGCTGGACAGAATCATACAGCAATAATGTTTTATCCTGCCCCGCAAAATAGTTCAGATGCAGTTTTTCCAGGTTGGAGTTAACGGTCATGGAAAGCCCCGGCTCCGTTAACACCCAGCCCACAATCTCCAGATTTGAAAAATATCTCTGAATATCACTATATAATGCAGTCCACACTTCCTCTGAAAAATCAATCATGCCCTCCCTTGGCATTTTCCGTGCCTCCATTGCTCCCCATATGAAGATGGAACTTTCGGCAGGTGTCGTAACAAACTGTCCTAAAAGTACCGCAACCCTGTGTCCGCTGCTTGTCCTTGCCCCTAATTGTTTTACATACGTCATTACATAGTCTTCTACATAGATCCGTTTCCGACCCTGAATCTGTCCCACCTGCCTGATATTTTTCGGCATCTGAAACAGCACCTGGTTTTTGTCATACCCCATTGATTCCCTGCTGTAAATATTTTCAATCAAACCAATTCCTCCACCTCTGGCACATGCCCTCTTTTACTATACTTCACGCATAGAATAGCACAGCAGTTACGGGAAATTTGTCAAAGCAGCAGAGAATACCGGGTAAAGAAACAGAATCCACCGCCGGATTCCCCACATTTCAACAAATTGGCTTTCCTTTCCCTTCTCCGGCTAATCCGGCGTGTCAGGAATAAAGGGCTGATTTTGCGGGTATAATGGCGGATAGACCAGAATATGATTAGGAAGGAACAGAAAGGACGATTTATGAGCGAACAATCATCTCCAAATGAAACGTATTATTTTAATTCAAATGACCATAATTGCGTTTATGATTTCTGCAGAAAATTAAACCAGCTTGTGGGGCAGAGCCGGGAGCGCAATCAGGATATGGTAATCGTATGCATCGGTTCTGACCGGGCAACCGGAGACTGCCTTGGCCCCATTATCGGATATAAACTCTCAAAAATACAAAACCGGCATCTACATGTATACGGCACGCTATCCTCTCCGGTACATGCCAAGAATCTGGAAGATACGATGATGCTTATTAACGAAAAACATCCGGATGCCCTGATTGTAGCCGTGGATGCCTCGCTTGGGACCACCCGGCACGTCGGCTTTATTACGCTTGGAAAAGGGACGTTAAAACCTGGAAGCGGCGTAAACAAAGAACTTCCTTGTGTTGGGGATATTTTTATTACCGGTATTGTGAATATATCCGGTTTTCTTGGGAACTCCATTCTGCAGACAACCAGACTTCACGTTGTGATGCGGATGGCTGATTGTATCTGTACTGGAATACACTATTTAATGAAAGAGCAGCTCTGACGTGTAGTTCCAGATGTACCAAAAAGACCACAGTCCGGAATGATTTTCCTAAGACTGTGGTCTTTTTTAAGTGGGTTTTATAATTCAACCCGCCCTTCTAAAGCCCGAAGAAGGGTTACTTCATCAATGTATTCGAGATCGCCTCCAACCGGAACTCCGCTGGCAATCCGGCTCACTTTTATTCCTGTGGGCTTAATGAGCTTGCTGATATACATTGCGGTTGTCTCTCCTTCCAGACTGGAATTCGTGGCGATAATCACTTCTTCTACGTCACCTTCCAGACGAACCATCAGTTCCTTCAGGCGGATGTCCGCAGGACCTATTCCAAGCATTGGAGAAATGGCTCCATGAAGCACATGATACACCCCTTCGTATTTCTGGGTTTTTTCATATGCCGCCAGATCCCTTGTATTCTCCACTACCATAATCTGCTTGTGGTTGCGCTTCTCACTTTTGCAGATGGGACATATGTCATCATCGGTCAAGGTACAACAGCATTTGCAATAGTGTACGTTTTCCTTTGCATCACGTATTGCATTTGAAAGACTTTCCACTTGCTCTTTTGGCATACCGATAATGTGAAATGCCAGTCTTTGTGCCGATTTTGCGCCGACTCCCGGCAAACGGGACAGTTCTTCAATCAGACGGCTGATCTGGCTGCTAAAATAATCCATTTCCAAGTCCTCCGGCAATCGAACCCATTACCTGGCCAGACTCCTCTTCCATCTGTCTTAATGCTTCATTGGTTGCCGCACGGATTAAATCCTCTAACATCTCGATATCATCCGGATCTACGACCTCTTCGGACAATTTTACAGCTGTGATTTCTTTTTTACCGGAAACTTTTACACAAACCGCACCACCACCGGCTGTGCCTTCCCATTCTTTTTCTTCGAGTTCCTTCGCCTTCTCTTCCATCTGGCGCTGCATTTTCTGAGCCTGTTTCATTAAATTATTCATATTTCCCGGCATTGCACCACCTGGGAAACCTCCACGTCTTGCCATGCTATATCCTCCTTTAATCGATATACCTGTCTGTTTTCGTTTTTGCTACCCGGATATCTCCTTAACAAATCTCATTCCAGTTCCACCGGAACGCCAGCCTGCTCCATCTTGGAAACAATGTTTCTAATATCCGGAAATGTTTCCTTTGCGCTCAGACCGGGTTCACCAATAACAATTTTAATCGAAATGTTTTTTTGAATTACATCGGAGATAATCTGTTCCAGTTCCTGACGCTTTTCTTCGCTCTCAAGCATCCTTGCCCTGGTTCTCTGCATATAGTCAAATGCCAGAAGCAGTGTACTGCCTCCTTCTCCTACGGACGGAATGGCCAGTTCTAACAGCGATTTTAAGATCATATCCTCTTTTCCAAGCCGATTCACAATGCTTCCCCAGTTCTTCGCTGCCATCTGGATATCCTCCGGCACAGCATCCGGTAAGATTTCTGCTACGGCCGGTGCCTCATCCGCACTGCTCTTATTGCCGGAAGGCGTATAAGAAACAGACGGATTTCCGGCAGCTACTGGCACTCCCTGTTCCATCTTTTTCTCCAGCACACGAATCCGGTCCAGAATCGAATCGTCTCCTGTCTCCATCTGGGGCGTACACATTTTGATCAATGCTACTTCTACCAGAACACGTTTCTGGGATGCATACCGGATCTTATTGGATAAGTCAGATAGGATTCGGATATACCGAATTATTGTCTCGCTGTCAACGCTGTCTCCTTCTTCCCGAAGCAGAGGAAGATCCTCACTTGCAACATCCACCATCTCAAGGGACTGCTGTGAAGTCTTAATAAGAAGCATATTTCTCAGATACCACACAAAGTCGGAGACAAACTGACCTAATTCTCTGCCGTCATTTACCATCCGATCCAGAAGCTCCAGCAAAACTACTGGCTGGCAGTCCCGAACCGCCCGGAAACACTGTGAGAACACCTCAACATCTACTGCCCCCAGAACTTCCAGTACATTATCATAGGTCAGATCTTTTCCATAATAAAACGCAAGGCACTGGTCAAGAAGACTCAGTGCATCACGCATGGAACCATCCGCCGCTTTTGCAACATAACGGATTGCTTTCTCTTCCACCGAAACATGTTCTTTTTCCATCAGTTCCGTAAGACGCTCTGCTATCGTATCAATGGAAATTCTCTTAAAATCATATCTCTGGCATCGGGACAGAATGGTAATCGGTATCTTGTGCGGCTCTGTCGTAGCCAGAATAAAGATCACATAAGACGGTGGTTCTTCCAAAGTCTTTAAGAGCGCATTAAACGCTCCCGTAGAAAGCATATGGACTTCATCAATAATATATACTTTATATCGCCCTTCCTGTGGGGAATATTGTACTTCATCAATAATCTCACGGATGTTATCCACACCATTATTCGATGCGGCATCTATCTCCACCACATTCATGGATATCTGCTGGTTAATCTTTCTGCAGCTTTCACACTCATTACAAGGACTACCCTCTACCGGGTGTTCACAATTCGCTGCCTTTGCAAGAATCTTGGCAATGGTGGTCTTGCCGGTTCCACGGGTTCCGCAGAACAGGTATGCATGACCAAGCCGGTCGGCTTTTACCTGATTCTGCAAAGTAGTCACGATGTGCTCCTGTCCCTTTACATCCTCAAACCCGGTGGGACGAAATTTCCGGTATAATGCCGTATATGACATCGTGACACTTCCTTTCGATTATTATTTACATGATGCCTACGAATTGCTACGCACTTCGTGCTCTCGCAATTCTAAAACATTCGAAATCCGCCCTGTTCGGGCTACTTTCTCATGTTTTACGGGTCACAATGTCATACTTTTTCATGCAAGCATGAAACGTATGACCTTT
>JAQXIP010000017.1 GCA_029007845.1 Clostridiales bacterium | reverse complement strand
TAAAATTCTACCAAAACAGGACAATTTTTTCTTTTATCGAACCGTTCAGACGTAATGAGCGCACTGCCGCCGGAAGCACGCAGAATATCTGGTACATTAAAATATCCCTTTGAACACTTCGGCACTTGGTTTTGCGTTTTTCGCAAAACCTTCGTACCGCTACGTGTACAACGGAGCGAAAGCGGGTATTTCTTGGTACCTTATATTCTGCGTGCTACCGGCGGCTGTGCGCTCGTTACGGCTGAACTGTTACTTTTTATCGCAGGTCTCCTAGGAATCCAGCAAGATCAGTGCTCCATTTTTCTTTAACACACATTTGGAAGCAGTAAACAGGTTGTGAAACAGAATGGTTTTCCCTTCTACCATGAACTCCGGAATAATCAGATCCTCTGTGGATGCATTCAGGATTACCTGGATGCGGACACCTGTTTCTTTATCTGTCTTCGTGTACTCAAGAACCCGTTCATCCGGGAATACATGGGTAAACTCATATTCCTGATTTCTAAGAGCAGGCTGCTCTTTCCGAAGCCGGATTAATTGTCTGGTAAGGGAAAGCTGTTTCTTATATTCTCCCGCTTCAATCTCGTTCCATGGCATACACCGGCGGCAGTCCGGATCCGGTCCTCCAGGAAGTGCCACTTCTGTTCCGTAGTAGATGCACGGAGAGCCTGGCATCGTATATAACACCACCAGCATCTGAATCACCTGATTGCCATTTTTTACCCGGTTCATCAGCCGAACCGTATCATGGGAATCCAGAAGATTAAACATTACATCATTGGTCTGTTTCATATACAGTGAAAAGCACCGGTTAATCCCATACTCAAAATCATCCTTTGTCAGTGCCTTATCCTCCCAGAAATCCGTTACGGTTCCGGTAAACGGATAGTTCATCACCGCATCAAACTCATCGCCCCGAAGCCATGGCATAGAATCATGCCAGATTTCTCCCATAATATAAAAATCTTCTTTCAGCGCGTACATCCGGCGTCTCAATTCTTTACAGAACGTATGGGATATCTCATTTGCCACGTCCAGCCGCAGCCCGTCAATATCATATTCCTTCACCCAGCTCTCGCACACCTTCATAATGTATTCAATCACTTCCGGATGATTCGTATTGAGCTTTGGCATCGGATCGACAAATGCAAAACTATAAAAATTCCCTTTTCTGGCATTGCTCCAGTCTTTTTCAAACGGCCACTTATTCACGAAAAACCAGTCAAAATAGTTCGAATCCGGTCCCTTCTCCACCACATCCATCCATGGCTTAAAAAAGGATCCACTGTGATTAAATACACCGTCCAGCATAACCCGGATTCCGTGCTCATGCGCCTTTTTCACCAGCTCCTTCATTTTCTTCTTGTCCCCAAACTGAGGATCAATCTTGCAATAATCCGTCGTATTGTACTTGTGGATGCTGTAAGCCTCATTTACCGGAGTCAGATACAGCCCGGTTATTCCCAGCTCTTCCAGATAGGAAAGTTTAGATATGATTCCTTCCAAATCGCCACCATATATCTGTTCATTCGTTACCTTTGTCTTTGGTCCCGCCCATGGCAGTGTCTGTTCCGGGTTCAAAGATTCATCCCCATTGCAGAACCGGTCCGGAAAGATCTGGTACCAGATCGTCCCATTAACCCAGGCCGGCACACGGTTAATATCCGACGGATTCATCCATGGAAACATGAAAAACTGAAGCATCCGTTTATTTTGGGCGAGCTGCGCCTCCGTATGGAATCCATCTTCCAGATAAAATATATGTTCCCCCTCTTCATCTATTAATTCAAAAAAATACCGACAGCGCTTAAACTCTGGTTCCACCGTCGCAGACCATAAAAGATGCTGCTGCAGCCGTTTCGGTGCATCCATGTATTTTTGTTTTCCCGACAGACTCTGCGCTCCTCCCATGATGCCGTGGGTAAACGGGTCATCATAGTGCAGAATCACTTCCCTTACGTCATATCCGGTCTTCAGGTTAATCACAAGTTCGTTTTCATTATATGCATAGCAGCCGTTGTCACTGGCACGATGAAAGATTGCATCTGTTCTCATTTTGTCCTTCTCCTTTTCTTTTGTTTTCCATTCTTCTCCGTAGAAAGCCACAGCTTATGCCCCCACGGATTACGCCGCACTTTGTGTATTATTAGTATAATATGGCTCACTGGAAAATACTAGGAATATTTCACCCAAAACTAATACACTTTTGTTGCGAAGTCCGGCTGGGCGCGAGAAAGCGGCTGGAACATCATGCGTTCCAGCCGCTTCTGTTAAGAGACTATCAATCAGATTATTTTGCACGACGGCTTCTAACGTCAAATGCAACTGCAATAATGAAGATGATTCCTTTTACCACATACTGGTAAGAGATATCTACATTCATCAGGTTCATGCCATTCGTAAGGGACATAATAACTAATGTTCCAATAATGGTGTTCGTTACTTTACCGATACCACCGGTAACGGCTACTCCTCCGATATAAGAAGATGCAATGGCATCCATCTCAAATGCAGTACCTGCCGTCGGTGTTGCAGACTGTAACCGGGATGTAAAGAGGATACCTGCCACAGCTGCCAAAAGTCCCATGGAACAGAAAGCAAACATCTTTACCTTTTTTACATTTACACCGGATAATTCTGCTGCCTGGGCATTGCCTCCGATTCCATAGATGTAACGCCCCAGTTTTGTTTTATTCAATATGTAGCTGTATATCATCAGAATAACTCCAACAATCACTGCCGTCCACGGAATTCCGTTGTAGCTTGCCAGTAAGCCGATAATCGTCATGATAATCGCAGATACAAAAACAAGGCCAAGCACAAAAATCGGTGTGGATACTACTTTAAAATGATATTTCTGTTTATTCACACGGGTTTTAATCTGGGAGAATATGACAAATGCCACAGCAACAATTCCAATAATAATGGTGAGCACATGAACATTCCCATCTACAATATCCGGAATACAGCCGTTTGATAAGGCATTAAATCCTTTGTTCGGAATAATAATCGTACCTGTCTTCTGCAAGGACAAGGACAAAAGCCCTCGGAATATAAACATTCCGGCCAACGTAGTGACGAAAGCGGGCACTCCCAGTTTCGTTACAATTGCCCCCTGATAAGCGCCGATTGCAAGTCCAAGAAGCATAACAATCGGAATCGCCAGCCATTCTGACATACCATACTGGGTCATCAGGATTGCAGCGATTGCACCGCAGAAACCAGCTACAAAACCAACCGACAGATCAATCTGAACCAGAATCAGAATAATCGTCATACCAATTGCAAGAACGGCAACATAACCCGCCTGGTTAATCAGGTTTGTAATATTACGGGCGGTAAGGAATCCGCCATGCGTCTGGATATTAAAATATATCATAATGACAACCAGCGCGATATACATCATATAGTCCCGGACGTTATTTTTTAATAACTGCCCGATCTCACTCCCAAGTCCCACTTTCTCGGATTGGACTTTTTGGGTTTCTTTTTCTGCCATAACAATCCCTCCTTATGATTTGACAGCAAGTGCCATAACTTTTTCTTCTGTCGCATCGGCTCCATCCAGTTCTCCCTTGATCGTTCCCTCTGACATAACATAAAGCCGGTCACTCATGCCAAGGACCTCCGGAAGTTCGGAAGAGATCATAATAATACTCATTCCTTCCTCTACCAGACGATTCATCAATGTATAGATCTCCAGCTTTGCACCTACATCAATTCCTCTGGTTGGTTCATCCAGGATCAACACCTTTGGTCCTACAAACATCCACTTTGCAAGCTGGACTTTCTGCTGGTTACCACCACTAAGATTTCCCACCTTCTGCTCAATAGACGGTGCCTTAATATTAATCGATGCTTTGTACTCATTCGCTATCTTGATTTCTTTATTCTCATCAATGGCCAATCCGGTGGTAAGTGCCTTTAAGTTCGCAATCGATGTGTTATACCGGATGTCCTGGATCAGGATCAGCCCATCTCCCTTCCGGTCTTCGGTTACATATGCAAGTCCGTCATCAATAGCTGCCCGGGGATTCTTATAACGTTTTTCCTTCCCCTGCATATACATCTTTCCACCAGTGATATGATAATGTCTTGGATTCCCAAACAGGCTTAACGCAAGCTCTGTACGTCCGGCTCCCATCAATCCCTGCAGACCTACAATCTCACCTTCCCGCACATTCATGCTAACCTTATGCAGAATCTCTTTTCCGCCTCTCTCCGGATCACATACGGTCCAGTCTTTTAGCTCGAATACGACCTCCCCGATTTTCTTATGTTCCCTTTTTGGATAAATATTATCAATCTTACGGCCAACCATATGCTGGATAATCTCCGGTTCGGTAATCTCCTGCTCATGGGCATCCATGGAACAGATCGTAGCCCCGTCACGTAGTACCGTAACCGTATCCGCTATCGCTGTAATCTCTTTTAATTTATGTGAAATCATAATGCTGGTCATGCCTTCTTTTTGCAAATCCTTCAGCAATTCCAGCAGATTCTGGCTGTCGTCTTCATTCAGGGAACTCGTTGGTTCATCCAGAATCAATAATTTTACATTCTTACTTAACGCTTTTGCAATCTCCACAAGCTGCTGCTGGCCAACCCCCAGATTCTTCACTTTCGTAGAAGGATCAATCTCATCCAGCCCAACTTTACGAAGCATTTCCTTTGCTTTCACGATCGTTTCGTTCCAGTCTATGGCATGCCCTTTCATATTCTCATGCCCAAAATAAATATTTTCATATACAGTCAGTTCCGGAATCAATGCCAGTTCCTGATAGATAATGGCGATTCCTACTGCCTCACTGTCTGCAATGGTTTTAAAATGCTGCACGTTTCCATTATATACGATATCTCCGGAATAAGTTCCGTATGGCCATACCCCTGATAGCACCTTCATCAGTGTAGACTTACCTGCTCCGTTTTCACCTACCAGACAATGAATCTCACCACGCTTTACTTTAAAACTTACATTGTCCAGGGCTCTTACTCCGGGGAAAACCTTTTCTATATTCTTCATTTCCAGAATATAATCACTCATGGTTTCCAGCCCCCTTTTTAGATTAAGGCCAACCTTTACACCACTGTAAATGCTGGCCTTATCACATCAATTATTCTCTTCTTACCATTTTTCTTTCACGAAAGACTGTCCTGGCTTCATCCACTGATTACAGTCCGGTAAAATCAGAAGCACTGTAATATTCCGAATCAATGAGTGCTGACTGTACATTATCTTTTGTAACAACTACTACATCAGTAGATTTTGCAGGAACATCAATCTTGCCATTGTTATAAGTTGTGGTTGTCTCTACTGTCTCTCCCTTTAATACAGCTAATGCCATAGCAACGGAATCTGCTGCAAGTGTACGGGTATCTTTGAATACGGTCATAGACTGTTTTCCGTCGATTACATACTGAACAGATGCTTTCTCAGAATCCTGTCCGGTAATGATATAGCTGGTGATATCCGAATCGGTTGCAAATACATCAGCGATTGAACGGGCAGTACCATCATTTGGAGCAAGGATTGCTACATCACCCTTCATATCTTTGCCTGCTGCAGTAAGGTTTGCTTCTGCAAGTTTCTTAGCAGTATCGAAATCCCAGTTTGTCGTTGTCTGTCCCAGAATGCTTGCCTGCTGGTCTCTGGTCAGTTCCGCTGTTCCGGAAAGTTCCTGCGCTTTATCTGAGTTAACCAGTTTAAAGGTTCCATCTGCGATCTTCGGCTGTAATACGCTCCAAGCACCTTCAAAGAAGATAAATGCATTGTTATCGGTACTTGCACCGGTATATAAGTAAAGCGGAACACCGGTTCCGGAAACATTATCAATCAGATACTGTCCCTGAGCAACTCCTACGGAGAAGCTGTCAAATGTTACATAGTAATCAACTGCATCGGTATCGGTAATCAGACGGTCATAAGAGATAACCGTGATTCCTGCTGCTTTTGCTGCCTCTACTGATGCTGCAGCTGCGGTTGCATCCTGTGGGCAGATAATCAATACTTCAATGCCCTGAGAGATTAATGTCTCAACATTGGTTTTCTCTGTTGCGGAAGATCCCTGGCTGAATAATACCTGGTTGGTAAATCCGGCATCTCCAAGAATGGTCTCAAACTGTGCCTGATCCTGCAGCCATCTTGGCTCATCCTTCGTCGGCAATACGATACCTACCTGAACATTGCCGCCGCCTTTGTCAGCGCTTCCACCGCCACCGCCGGTTCCGGAAGCCGGTTCACTTGAAGAACCAGAACCACAGCCAACCAATAAAGACATCGTCATTACAGCTGTCAACATAAAACTTACTAATTTTTTCATCATATTGTTTTCCCCCTTTTCAAGTAACTACTCACGGTACTTTCTTTGCATTTATTACTATAGCGCAAAAAGGAGGGTAATAACTTGTCACCTTCTCTTTTTTTTAGTCCTTTTTCCACTCCTCTTTCTTGTCCACTTACGTTTTTTTGTCTCACTCCGGATAAAAAACACAAAAATTTATCATTTACAACGTTAAGGTAAACGATTCCCCCCTGGAACGTTCATATATACTTCTTCTTTCAGGTGAAATCCACTGCTGATAATCACCTCATCCATATTCTCTTTTGTGACTGCCTGAGGCTCCAGCGCAATATATGGCACCTGGTAGGTACCATCAAAACAGGTTCCGGTATTCGGCTCTTTTCCCTGAATTAAATCAACGGTCTGCTCCGCAGCCTGTCTTGCCATCGTTTCCACTGATTTATACACTGTCATCAGCTGGGTTCCTTCCACGATCCTCTGGCATGCCTCCAGATCTGCATCCTGTCCTACAACTGCAATTCTTCCTGCCATCTGTCTTTCGGAAAGAACCCGTACCACTTCTCCCGCCAGATTATCATTTCCGCACATAATTGCATCCACCTCGTCAAGAACCGAATCATCCTTATTCAGGTAACAGCTGACATTTTCTGCCTTCCATCCTTCTATATAAACCCGGTCTGCCACCTCCAGACCGCTTTCCTCTACAATCTCCTGAAATCCGACTTCCACACTTTCCACATTACTGTCGCTTGTGGGACCGCAGATCATCAGAACCTTTGCCTGCTCTCCGGCTTTGTCCCGGATCGTTTCTCCCATGAGACGTCCTACTGCCTCGTTATCAAACGATATATAAAGGTCTGCATTTGCATTTTCGATCTGGCGGTCATAAGCAATCACTTTAATTCCTTTCTTTTTTGCCTTCACTACCAGATCGGTAATTGCATTTCCATCAATCGGCACAATCACGATAGCATCTACTTTCTCCTTAATAAAACGTTTAATCTGCTCTTTCTGTGTCTCCAGATCTCCATTGGCATTCTGCACATCAACCTTTGCGCCAAGTTCTGAAGCGGTATAGGAAAACACATCCCGGTCTCTCATCCACCGTTCTACCACAAAGGTGTCAAAACAGATTCCGATTGTCATGGAATCCGTCTGTTCGCCTTCCGGCTCCTTTTGTTCCCCAAAAGCACATCCAATTAACAACACTGTTATGAGACTGAATATCAGAATAAATGACAGGTATTTTCCTGCCCTTCTCTCTGGCAGCATACAGCCGTCCCCCCGTTCGTCCTGTCCTTTCGCCTAATCTTTTTTGTTCTGCTGTTCCTTATATTCCGATGGCGTAATCCCCATTTTTTTCTTAAAAATATGGCTGAAATAATTCGGATTGGCATAACCAATATCCACGCAGATTTCTTTCATGCTCTTTCCGGAATCGTGTAATAATTCCTTCGCTTTCTGTATCTTTATATCCGTTAAATAATCAATAAAATTCATCCCGGTTTCTTCTTTAAACAGCTTGCTGAAATAATACGGGCTGATATTCACTTCCCGCGAAATGTCGTCCAGGGATACATCCCGGTAATGTTCCCGAATGTACTGTTTTGCCATATCCACCATTCCCTGTTCCTGCTTTTTCTTCTTCACACTGACATTATAACTGGCTTCTTTCATCTTGGAGAGGAACCATTTCTTCAACTCAGCATAGCTTTTCGCTGCCGTAACTTCTTCCAGATAATCGTGGCGGGCAAGAAACTGGTAGGTCATTCCACCATTGGAATAGGCAATATGCTCGCCCCATAGTACAAACTCCAGCGCTTTCAGTTTAATATCCGGCTCCGCTTCCGGATGATTGCTGCACATCCAGTCAAAAAACAGTTCTGCCTGATGCCCTGTCTCGCTTACATCTCCCCGTTCTACCGCATCAAACAGACGGTTCTCTATATCAATCGGATAGTCCTCCGTATATTCGCAGGATAAAGAAAAATCTTTCGCATGGGAAACAGAGGCTTTGCTATATTGAAATGCCTGAATCGCCTCCCGGTACGACTCGCCAATCTCCTCTAACGGACAGATGGAACCGATCCCTACCCGGAACTGGACACCTATGCTTTTTTTCAGCTTGCGCACCATTTCCCTGGCACGTTCAATAATCTCAATCCGCTGTTCGTACTCCTCCCCTTCTTTTTCCCAGGGCACCATAACCGTCACGGAATTTCCCATGATAGCGCCTACCACTGCCGGAAAAAAATCTTTTATCGTCTCACGGATGGTCTGGTAAAATGACTGCGCTTTTACACTTGTGCCAATGGCATTCGTAAGTTTACCGTCCAAAAGGGCATCTCCAAAGCGAAGAACCATCATATATCCTTCGGCTGCCTCAATTCCCAATAAGTTTTTATAGTTTTGCGTCTCTTCATTAAAATTTTCCTGAAACAGCATGGAATAGATCATGCCATTCTCAATAATCGGAAGCACCGTCTCCAGTTTTTCCTGAATCATCAGATCCCGGTTACGCTTCTGATGATTTTCATCCACCAGATCCATGGCACGTTTTAATGTGCTGATGATTTTATTCTGCTCAATCGGTTTGTTAATATATTCCATTACAGACAGATTGATTGCTTCCTTCGCATAGTCAAACTTATCATAAGCACTGACAACAATAAATATCACATTTTTATTAGTCTGACGGATCTCCTGCATCGCCTTTATGCCGCTGATTCCCGGCATCTGGATATCAATAAATGCAATGTCGGGGCGGAACTGGTCAGCCAGTTCAATAACCTGCCGCCCCGTCTTTGCCGATTCGATCATGCATTGCCCTTTAAAATTTTTTTCGATTATAAAGCGAAGCGCATCAATTGCGATGCCTTCATCATCTGCAATCATTACTTTATACATATTCTTCACCCCGCGTCTTAAGTATGGCTCCCTCTTCCGCCGGCAGATATAACATAACCTCTGTTCCCAGATTTTCACCTAGACAGATGATGTCCATGATATCCTCTCTCCCATAGTACAGTCTAAGACGGTTCATGACGTTCTGCATACCGACTCCGTTAGAATCTCCATCCGGAGACGGACTATGGCTTTTCCCTTCCATAATCTCCTTTATTTTCTCCGGTTTGATGCCGACTCCGTTATCCCGGATACAGATACAGACCAGTCCTTCCATCCGGTTAATCTCCAGTTCAATTTTCTTTTCCCATTCCACATTCCGGATTCCATGATTCACACTATTTTCCACAATCGGCTGCAAAATCATAGGCGGAATCCGTATTTCACCACAGTCTTCCTTTATTTTCTTCTGAAAATGAATCTCTCCTGCAAAGCGGACATTCAATATGTAGATATAATGATCAACCAGATCTATTTCCTCGGACAGACTGACATCTCCATCCAGATCCTTCAGATTATAACGGAAGAACTGGGCTACATTCTGAACATAATCGTACGTTTTCTGGGCATCCTCCAGCATGGCAAGCTGTGCCCCGGCATTCAGGGTATTAAACAAAAAATGAGGATTTATCTGTGTCTGAAGATACTTTAACTGCGCCTCTTTTAAATGGGCTTCCATCCGCAGCTCTTTCTCCCGCATTTCACTTTGGATTTCCATACTTGTTTTTAGCTCGTCTATATAGAGCCGTATATTCTGAACCATTTTCCGGAATGCCCTTGTGACTGCTCCCACCTCATCCTGATTTTCAACATCCGGAAGTTCCACAGAAAAATTTCCCTCCGCAACTTCTGATGCCACTCTGGATAGCGAAGCAAGAGGAGCCGTAATCTGACGGGTTACCAGAATAATAACCAGTGTATTTACCGCAGTCATAGCCAGCAGAATAATCACATTCCAGATCTGGGAATAGCGCATCGTTGCCGATATCATGTCATACTGTTTCAGGTTACTCTTAAACTGTTCATTATTGAGACTGTAGATACAGCTTTCCATATATGCATAAATCGAGGTCGCCTGTTCATAGTATTCTTTGTATTTTTCAATATTCCTGCCCCGTTTTGCCTCAACTGCTTTCTGGGTAATCTGCAGATACGTTTCTGATAATGACCGGATATTTTTTTCCATCATTTTGCTGTTGTTAGCCACAATCTCATCATTCAGGCCTTCAATCAGCTTCTGATAATCATTCTCTGCCTGAAAATACGCCTCCATGGAATCGCTGCTCTTTGTATTCAGATATTCGGTCATATTCCCCTGAATATTCGTAAGACCGCTGTGCAGATCATTCAGGTTCACGTTACTGACATAGATCTGATCCATCTTTCCCAGCATCTGGTTCAGATTCCACTGAATCATCATATTTACCAGAAGGATAAATAATGCACTGACAAGAAACACAAAAACCAGCTTCTGGCGAATCGACCACTGGCTGTATCTGGTTTTCATTGTTCTGCTGCCCCCTGTTCTGTCTCGTATTCATCCAGATTATCTATGGTCAGCAATGCAGAATCAATCGTGGCATAGTCGCTGACATAACCGGTATCCAGATACTCTGATAAGAGACTGACGCACTGCTCACCTACCTGGCTGGCATTCACGGATACGGTAGAGTCCAGTACGCCCCTGCGAATGGCATCCCGTATACTTTCCGATTCATAATACCCCATCAGGTTCACTTTGCCAACCTTATTAAGGTCAACTAACAGACGGCAGGCACTTTCCGTCATCTCCTGATCCAGACAGATCATGACATCCGGAACGTTCCTGTCCTCAAGCAGTACATTCCGGATCAGTTCTTCCCCTACATAAGATGACTCGTCCGGCACAATGAGATTCTCAATATGATAGGTTTTCGAACCGCTGCCTTCCAGTGTCTCACAGATTCCCGAATATATGGATTTTTCCATATTGTTTCCGGAACTTTCATTCATGACCACCAGAATATGCCGGTTGTCCGGATTCTGGAACAAACGGTTTCCATATTTCTGCCCAAGATTATAGGCACTGACACCCACATAGGAGATCCGTCCCTCTCCCGTTGTATCGGTCATTGCCGTCACTACAGGAATACCTGCCTGTCCCGCCTGATCCACAAGCTGTTCCATGGACTGGCTGTTATTCCCCTCCAGAATAATCCCATCTGCCTTTGCAGCTATGGCCATTTCCAGCCGCTGTTCCACGGAATAATGCACAGAAAGATCCTCCCCGAAGTTTTCTATATAAGCATCTTTCTTTTCTCCTTCTTCCCTTGCACCTTCCAGAACGCTGTTCCAGAAACCAGTCGAACCATCTTCACAGATCAGCACATAATGCCTCTTGTATACCCGTTTTCCCGATTCCTCCGGGGCGTTTCCACCCCGGATAAAAAATCGCAGATAAACGACACTTCCAAGCCCAATGAAAAGCAATACGCAGATTAGTCCGATATAAGCTGCCCTTGTTCTGCCATTTGCCTTTTTGGACATTTTCATAACTCTTCCTTCTCTGTAACGGTATTCCTCTCTTCAACGGCATCCTTCACTGTGGATGGCTCCAGACCAGAGATTGTTACATTTTTGTTTACTTTGGCATCATAGGATTCTGCACGGATCAGATCGGTAAAATCGATGCCTACGGTTTCCTTCATGGTTTCAAAGGTTTTTGCCATAACGGCTGGTACATAATTACCCATAGAGGTTACCCCGCCGTCTCCGTTTCCGGAGTCAATTACGGTAACTTTGTCAATGGTAGCAAGCGGTTTGGCAATCTCGCTGGCAACCTGTGGGAGAATGTTGATAACCATCTCTGCCACAGCAGCTTTGGAATATTTCTTATATGCTTCCGCTTTCTTCTCCATGGCCTCTGCTTCCGCAAGACCCTTTGCCTTAATTCCTTCTGCTTCCGCAAGTGCTTTTGCACGAATCGCTTCCGCTTCTGCAAGACCGCTTTTCTTAATAGCATCTGCATCTGCCTGAGCCTTTACTTCCACCGCTTCTGCGTCAGCCTGGGCTTCTGCTTTCTTTGCTTCTGCCCGCGCCTGAGCCTCTGCAATCTGACGGTATTTCTCTGCATCTGCCTGGGTATTCTGGCGTTCTTTCTCAGCAATCGCCGGCTCAACCACTTCTGCACGAAGGGATTCTTTCGTCCGTTCTGCCTGCTTCTGTGCCAGTTCAATCTGTTTCTGCTCTTTTACAATCTGAATCTGAACCTGAGCTGCCTCAATGTCTTTCTGACGTTCCTGACGAAGCAGTTCCGCATCCATCTCTGCTGCGGTAATATCTTTCTGGGTAATATTTTTCTGGATTTCGTAAGCCGCATCGGCTTTTGCCTTTGCCGTTTCATTTTCCAGACGGTATTCTGCTTCCTGTACGGCTTTTGCCTTCTGCGCCTGGGCAATCTCAGTCTCTGCCTGCAGCCTTGCTTCTTCACCGGCTCTCTTAGCCTTAGAAGTCTCAATCTGGGTTTCTCTTGCAGCTTCTGCTTTGGCAATTTCTGCATCTTTCTTCTTTTCAACAATCTGTTTTACACCAAGGGCATCAATGTAACCATTTTTATCATTGATATCCTTAATAGTGAATACTTTTACTTCCAGACCCATCTCTGACAACTCGGTACCAACCACTTCCTGAACTTTGGAAGAGAAGGTTTCCCTGTCACGGTAGATTTCTTCCACCGTCATCGTAGACACGATTTCTCGTAATTTACCTTCCAATACATTCATGGAAGTATCCCGGATGGAAGCCTCAATCTGCTGCTCGTTCCGTCCGGTAAACTGTTCGATTGCCTTAAAGATACTGGACTCTTCATTTTTTACTTTAATAACGGCAGTACCTACAACCCCAATCGGAACCCCCTGGGAGGACATGCTTTCTTCTGTCCGCACATCTAACTGGATATTGCCAAGAGAGATGTAATCAATTCGTTCCAGGACCGGAATCACCAGTCCGCCCCCACCGGTAATCACTTTCTTGCGCATACCGGTTACAACTGCTGCTTTATCCTGTGGAACCTTTTTCCACATGGATAAAATAACGGATAGAATCACAAATATCCCAACTACTATTAACGCAATAATTAATATTTTCTGAGCATCCATTTTTTCTTTCCCCTTTCTTTTGTTTCATAGCTTATGAATCTTTTTCTTGCTCCTGTGTTGCATCATATTTATGTAAAAGCCAGTCCTTTGGCCTTGCAACCACAATCCCGTCTGTAATCTCCACCACTTCTACCGGCGTATCCTGTGGAATCATCTCATTGTTATAAGATCTTGCCGGATAGCTTACCGATGAGCTTCCCGGAAGTTCAATGCTGACTGCCCCCAGCCCGTCTGACGGAATCCGGTTAATGACTTTTGCATCGCTAAGCAGCAGTTCCTTCTCTTTATAGGCGGGATGCTCCACCTTTTTCAGCTGCCGGATCATAGTCTGTACAATCACTGCTGCCAGATAACCACTGGCAATCGCAATCACATTGATCCACACAAGCGCCATGACCGAACCGGTCTGCAAAAGATATCCGATGCCGCCAAATACTAAAAGCCCTGCACAGATACTGTTAATAGACAATGGAAGCAGAGATAACTGGACGTCACCGATATCCACATCCAGAAAATCCAGATCCACCGAAATCAGATCCACGCACCCGTCCAGAAAATCAGCCACCAGACTGAAGATTGGAATAACCAGACCAATAATCATACAGATCAGATATCCATTCATAATTCTCCCTCCCAACATCGCTTACTGTTATTCATAGTATTGCATACTGCCTCCCTTTCGTAAAGCATCATCTTCTGCACGATATTCTTTTCCATCGTGCAGGCAGATATACTCTCATTTATGCAGAAACAGCTGTTTTATCCGCATTCCCCTCTTTGCAGATTAAAGCGCCAAACGCACCTCCGCAGATTCCTCCAATTATATGCGTCAGCTGGGAGATATTATCCTGGACAGTAAGCCCGGCAACCATCTCCTGGCCTAAGAAGACAACGACTACGATAATTAACGTAAGGGGGATTCTTCCCGCCTTCAGACTTACCATGGACGAAAGGATAATCATCATAAAACAAATTCCGCTGGCTCCAAGCAGGGCATTCGGGAAAAATAAAATATTGATAATCCCAGTTACAAATGCCGTTACTGCCATCATAAACAGAAGATTGCGGCTCCCGTACTTTTCTTCTAAGATCGGTCCAAGTAACAGAATCAGCATCATATTATTGGCATAGTGCTCTAAGCTGGCATGCCCCAGCACATGTCCAAACAGACGGACATATGTGAATGGATCGGCAAAGGAAGACCGGTAGACACAAAAAAGAAGAGTGGTGCTCCTTCCCTGCGTGACATATCCCAATAACAGTACAAAAAACGACAGAATAGCGAAAGTCAGAACTACCGGCGAGTTGTACTGTATCTTTTTCAGCCATTTCATAAAAAAAAACGCCTCCTTTTTTCATCCAAAAAGCGGCTGAATCAGAAGCCGCTTTCACTCATCTTTAACCAACAGAAATCCCGGACTTATTAGACAGGAAATCAATCCATTTCGCTCTGCCTAACAAAGAAAATTTATATTTCTTTGTTTTTCCGTCTTCCGTTTCTGCCGTTACGGTAACCCCGAACGGTAAAAATGGGCCGATAAACGACTTTTTAATTCCTTTGATCGCTGAATATTTTATGCTAAAGGAATTCGTCCCCCAACCGCTTACGAAAGCAACTCTTTCATGGGTAAAATAATACTGTCCTCTGACCTGATCAAAAAAATCGGATAATAGTCTCCCCCTGTAACCTCTTCGATGCCATCCTCTGGATCCATCAGTTGTGCCTCCATCAGCAAAGTTTCCATTTCTTTGATCTTTTCTGGTGTATAGCTGCTCATTTTCATCTTCTCCTTTGTATTTGTCATTGCCTCGCCCCGGAATCCGGTGCATCGGTTTTCTCCTGCCAGATTCCCCGTCGATAACTTCATTGTATCATACTTTATTCGTCCTGGCTACGGCTACCTATGATGCCTACGAATTGCTACGCACTTCGGGCTCTCGCAATTCTAAAACATTCGAAATCCGCCCTGTTCGGGCTACTTTCTCATGTTTTACGGGTCAAAAGGTCATACTTTTTCATGCAAGCATGAAACGTATGACCTTTTGACCCTGGCATCATCATATTATAAAAAATGTCCTATTTAATAGGACATTTTTCGAATAAATTCAAGAAATAGATGTACAATTTATCCCCATTGAAGAACGGAAGTACTCCAGTCTCCTTCAGGTGTTTTTCCCATAATAACCACTTTTTTGGGATTCTTGATCCAGCCCGTTTTTCCATCAGCTGTTTTAATATAGATGTATGAGACTCCATCCAGCAGAGCTTTCGGATTGCTTGCCTTGATTTTGTAAACATTAAAAGTGGTTTTGCTGGATAAGTTAAATGATGGGGTTGAATCTCCAATATCAGCATATACCTTTAATGTCTTGGTCGCTTTATAGTCTGTTTTTCTCCAAACTGTGGTAGTATTCATAATCTTTTTGTTTACAGGCTTCAATTTGCCTGCGGTAATTTCGTAAGCCTGTTTTACATATCCCTGCATGAAGTAGGAATCACCGTATTCGCTGTCAAACCATACGCACCCATCGCCCGGCTGTTTTTGTTCAATGCTAAGTCTTCCGGTGGCGGGCTGGTCAAAAGTAAAGGTCTTTTTCAGCTTTCCTTTTTGGTATTGATAACCAAATCCCTTTTCGAAACCATCACTCTCTGACGTGATTTGTACATAGATATCTTTCTTTTTATCTTCTTTATCAATATCTACAACAGAAACTTGTGCATCAGATCCATAGTTAGAGGTGGCGGTGGACAGTTTCTTTCCGTTGACATAGACTTTAACGGAGTATTTTTCGCCATCTTTTTTTCCGACCCATTTAATGTTTTCTTTCTTTCCATCACCGTTCAAGTCTACCTCGTATGTTTTACTATCGGTAAATGTTTGTGCGGATGCGGGGTCTGCGTGCCACATTGTTGCTGCACAGGTCAGACATAATACAATCGCTCCTCTTTTGAACCATTTCATTATAAAAAATCTCCTTTCTGAAACGTGGTTGTTGAATATTGTTTCCATTGTAGCACTAAACTGTACCCCCCTTGTCAAGAACATTATAATCTCAATTGGTTCAGGTGCAGCGAGATGAAAAAAACGCGCTTAGAGGTTCATCTGGAGCTGCTCCGGAAGTCTAACTAACAAAAATACCGCCCAAACAAGGGCTGTATTTTACTGTACACTAAGTCCGTATTTGTCTGCAGAGGGTTACTAAAAAGAATCTGATACAATGACTTGATTATCCGCAGTATACAGGGTAAAAGCCTTCACTTTTACAAATAGTCTGACCAGAAATATACATATCGGTATCCTGATGAAAGAATGTCTCAATATACGTCTGACCCGTCTTTGGATCCATGGCAATTCCCAAATGGTTATATTCTAGTCCGGGCTTTTCTTCAAAAAGCAAATAGTCGCTTTTGATTTTTGATTTGATGAGTGCCGGATTGAAATTGATGACTGCATCCGTATAGGTTAAAGTGGTCAGGTTATCGTATGAAAAACTTTCATATCTGGTGGCAATATCCGGATAGAAAACGCTGGCTTTTACCATTTCATCTGTAAATTTGGCTTTTTTTATTCTGCTGATGATATATTTTGTCTGCACTTTTTTGTTGGTTTTGTCGTTGAAAAACTGGATCAGCTGAATATCGATCAGTTTATGCAAACCAAGCAGGTGAATAAAATTTTCTTCCTTATAGGTAAAATCTATAGAGAGCCCGTTTGATAACGTGTATTCTGCCCTGCAGTCTTTTAAGCGCATATAATCATTGTATTTCTGTAGCAAATCATTCATTGTGCATCCACCCACTGTAAGAAAAATGCTCCTGAGTAATATCAGGAGCATTTTGATATCTTTTGTATGGTTCCTTGATTTTCGGCCATCAAACCTATTCGGGAGAGCGAACCAACTCTCATTTGGGAACTCCAATCGTGAACCGAACGACCACGATCTTCTTTGTTCAATATCATAATATCAAAAACAGACAAAAAAAGCAATAGATGAGTTCCTGATATATTTTTTTCAGTTTTTTATCTCGTTCTTTTTCAGGAAGTGCACGGTATTCTTTTGCTATTGATGAGGCACTTCCCTCTTTATAACGGATTATATAATCTTTTTAATTTTTGCCCTCAGCTAGTAATCATTCTTCATTCATGAAACACCCCTACGTCCTCAACCCACCGTGCAATATGCTCAAACTGAATCTCCAGTTCTCCCTGATAGATCCCGATTGGAACCGGCTGATCCAGTCCGTAAATCACCGGACACTCCTCACTCTCGAAAAAATACACAAGCAGCTTCTTCTGGTACGGATCCAGAATCCAGTATTCCCGCACTCCTGCTGCCATGTATTTCGTTAATTTCTTCGTATAATCCTTCCGTTTCGTAGACGGTGAGATAATCTCTAATATAAAATCCGGAGCGCCAAACACCCCCCACCAGCGTATTTTGCCATCAGCGCATAAGATTGCCACATCCGGTTGAACCATGGTTTTCTCATCGCAGTCAAGCTGGATATCTACCGGTGCAATCAACGGCTGGCAGTCCCCTTCATGCTCCATAATAAAGTTCGCAATCTGCCGGTATACCTCTCCTCCGATTCTCTGGTGCAGAAAAGTCGGCGCTGACATATCATAAAAATATCCGTCAATCAGTTCCACACGCTTTTCTTCCGGCAGTGCCCGGTAATCATCCACCGTATAACTTCCCTGCTTATGAGCCGAATAGGCAGGCTCTTCCCGTACCATATTCCGTCGGGTGAATAACTGCTCCAAAGCCTGCAGCGTGTCGTAACGCGGGCTTGTCGTTTCACCAGAAAAAATCTTCTGCACCGTGCCAAGAGGCACTCCGGATAACTCCGATATCTGGGCATAAGAATACCCTATCTCCTGTTTCTTCGCTCTCATCTCTTCGATTGTCATAGATTCCACCTCTTAAACTAAGGATACGTACAGCATATCCAAAACCAACCCGTTTGTCAACCAAAATATATCCATATTTCAACCGTTTTATACCCCTAACAGTGTCTTCTCAAAATCGGTCAACGGATATATAATACGCATTAACCGATCCGGTTAATGAGGAGGGCGTTATGAACGATAAATTTTTCAAACTACCCAAAGAAAAACAACAGCGCATAATCAATGCTGCATACAAGGTATTTTCAAAAAACAGTTACAAAAAGGCATCCATGTCTGAAATTGCCGCTGAAGGAGGAATATCAAAGTCCCTGCTTTTTCATTATTTTATCAATAAGAAAGAACTGTATCTGTATTTATGGACTACAGCGATGAGAATGACCCAAAAAGCAGTTTCAGATTACAGCGTTCTGAAAACCAGTGATTTCTTTGAAATACTGAAAAGAAGCCTATTGGCAAAGTGTTCCCTTATGCGTGAATATCCCCATATTGGTGCGTTTTCATTAAATGCATATTATGAAGAGGATTCGGAAATCTTTTATGCCATGGATGGATATATGTTACAGAAATATCGCTCCGGACAAATTGTGCCGGACGAGATAGAACAGGAAATTGACCGGCTGATTGATTTATGGAAAGTAATTTATACAGAAAAGAGGGCGTAACACATGATGGAACATAAGCAAATAACCGCGCAGGGCGGCATTGTCCATTATTGGATCAACAGGAAAAAAAGTGACGCGGATTGTATTGTTTTTACTCATGGTGTAACAGCTGACCATACAATGTTCGAAAAACAGATAGAATTCTTTTCCGATAAATATACAATCATTTTATGGGACATTCCAATGCACGGATTATCGCGTCCTTATCACAATTTTTCATATTTGGATACAGCAGAAATATTACATAAGATTCTTACGAGAGAACATATTGAGAAGGTCGTTCTGGTTGGAATGTCCTTAGGCGGTTATCCAAGCCAGCATTTTGCGGTTTTGTATCCTAATATGGTAAAAGGCTTTGTGGCACTGGATACAACACCGTTAGGCATGGGATACTATTCCAAATCTGATCTATGGTGGCTTCGACAGGTGGCTCCTGTTGCAAGACTATTTTCTGCAGAAGTACTGCGAAAAAGTATGGCAAGATCCGTTTCCAAGACTGAATATTCATATAAAAAGATGATGTCAATGTTAACTCCTTTATCAAAAACAGAGATTATAGAACAGATGCGTATTGCGTATGAGTATTTTCCGAAAGAAAACAAGGATGTCCATTTTCAATTTCCTGTGCTGATACTTGCCGGAGAAAACGACCATACAGGTAAGGTAAAAACATATTGCAGGGAATGGTCAAGAAAAACCGGCTATCCACTTCATTTTATAAAGGGTGCAAAACATTTTGCAAATGGCGACAACCCAAAACAGGTAAATAATGAAATCCAGCTTTTTATCGAAAAACTGAATTCTTACGGGAGGAACTGAAAATGCTTTATTTTGAAGAATACGGAAACAGAGAAAACCCTACCATACTGATGCTGCACGGTGCAGGTGCTTTTGATACATTCAGTCAGCAATACTGCTTTTCGGATCAATACCATCTTGTGGTGCCGCATCTTCCCGGTGCAGGAAAAGCGGCAGATGAAGTGTATGATCCAGAACACACAAAACAGGACCTTTATGAATTGATTGAACATCTGCATAAAGAAAAGGTTGGTGTGATTGGTCATTCACTTGGAGGACAGCTTGCAGTAATGCTGGTAAGTGAACGGCCGGAATTGTTTTGTTTTGCAGTTTTCCTTAGTGCGTGGGTCAACCCGAAGCCTGGCACGGTTAGACAGTACTGCAGTCTCGCCGGAATCTCTGCCAAAATGCTTCATTGGGGTCCTCTGGTACGTTTTCAGGGAAGATATTGGAATTACACGGAAGAACAGGCGAAGTATATGGAAGAGTATTCCAAAAAGATTACGCCACAAGTATATCGGTCATTTTTTGCAAACACACTGGATTTATCGAAATTGCCTTCTTACAGGAACGTTTGTGTTCCCATGGCTGCGATTTGCGGGAGCAAAGAAGTTAAGGATATGAAAACCTCACTGAAGCTGCTTGCCCAGAATCCCCATTGTAAGACTATGATCCTTCCAAAGGCAAACCACGATTTTCCAATGAGAAACGCAGAAGAACTAAACATAATATTGAAAGAATTTTTTCTCATCATGCACTAGAAACAGCAAAGGGCTTCTTAGATACCGCAATTGTACCTCTTACCGCAGAACACTTGAGAAGAAGGCACAAGGTGTTATAATGATTCCGGAGGTGCAAAATGGACATTCAGATTATTGAAGCGGTAAAAGAGACTTTGCAGGTTATCATAAAATGCAGCCAGGTAAATGATGAGGTTATGCGGTTAAAACATCATATCGAATCCTTTGACCAGAAGATCCAGGCATTAAAGCCTGAACTGAACCGCACAATTAAAACAACAATGTGTAACGGAGAACAGCTTTCCATATCCAGAAAATATGTGAAAGCACTTCGAACTATGCTGGCAATAGGAGGCAAAAATGCGAAATCGTAAAAAGGATATTATTCAATTTCTGGAATGGATGAGAAATGGGACAGCTTTTTGTACCACCTGGCTTCTCATACTGGTGTTAGCGTTTAACTATTTCAATGGCGTCCAGACTATATTAACCAGTCACTTGATGAAAATGGTGCTCTGGGTTACCGGCGGGGTTTTTATTTTCAACCTGTTTTTTACACATATCATAATTACAAAGTGGGGTTTTGCAAAAAGACTGAGCTGTTTTATGGCTGCAATCAGCGTTTATGAATGTCTGGGGTTTTATTGGTTTGATTTCTTTTCCGGCAGGGGTACCATCACCCAATGGGCCATGTTTGCCGGGATCATCCTGGTTTTGTATTTGATCTGTATGGCGATATATCAGAAGTACAGCAACCATCAGGGTGAAATCTATACACAGGCATTACAGCAGTACCAGCAGAAAAGGAGCATGGAACATGGAGAATAAAGAGACATTTGTTTTCGCGCTGCAGGAATTAAGAATCGATAATATAAGGAAGCAGAAAAAGGGAGTACATTTTATTCTTGCCTCTATTATTATATGGGGAGCGGTTTTAGGCATACACCTGTCCCCACTTCCCATTTTAACCAAGAACTTGTATACATTCTTTTGCTCCGCCCCATTGGTTCCGTTGGCTTATTTGATCTCGAAGCTCATTGGGGTGGATTTTCAGAATAAGGATAATCCCCTCAGCAAACTGGGATTGTTATTTGCATTAAACCAAATGCTTTATATTTTGATTGCAATGTGGGTATATGAAGCTGTGCCTGACAAAATGCTGATGGTTTATGCCATGATTTTCGGTGCGCATCTGCTGCCATACGGCTGGCTGTATCAGTCGAAGGTGTATTACATTTTTTCCGTAGTCATCCCGGTTATCGTGCTGCTGACTGGATTGTTTTGTCCTGCGGCTGCAGTCGCAGCCCTTATGCTTCTGGTTGAAATTGTATTTGCTGGTTGTCTGCTATTCTGATTGCCTTTGCAGGAGCAATTACATTTTTAGACGGAATCATGGCAGGGTATGCACTTGTTGGAACAATACTTTCTCTGGCAATTATTCGGTTTATCATCTTCTGCATCATGGACAGTAAGGGGGGCGAAGAGCTGTTTGAATTTACAGAGGATTAGGAGAACAAAAAAGATGTGGACGATTCCCAGTATACATCTGTGAAGGCATCTGGTGATTATCCGATCCTGACCGTCAAAGATCTTCCAATCGACAAAAGTAACCGTAATGGTTAAAAAAAAACTTTATGGTGTTCAAAAAGCGGCTGGGTAAACAGCCGCTTTTGTCAATTCTAAAACATCATATCATATAATACCACTCATCACTCTGCCCAATCTCCGTGGTACTCCGTCTTTGCCTTCCATCCTGCTTATACTCCAGCTCCTGGTTTTTGATGCTGACCCTTGTATTGCTTGGAATGGAAGTTGTGATAAATGCGTTGCCGCCAATCACGGAATCGTGCCCGATCACCGTGTCACCACCAAGAATGGAAGCACCAGCATAGATGGTTACATTATCCTCTATAGTCGGATGTCTCTTCTTCCCGCTTAACTTCTGACCTCCTCTGGTAGATAAGGCTCCGATGGTGACTCCCTGATAGATCTTCACGTTATTCCCTATGATAGCTGTCTCTCCAACTACGATGCCCGTGCCATGGTCGATAAAAAAATGGTTTCCAAGCGTTGCGCCGGGATGAATGTCAATCCCCGTTTCAGCGTGGGCATATTCTGTCATGATCCTTGGAAGAAGCGGCACTCCCAGCAGGTAAAGTTCATGCGCAATCCGGTTTACCATAATGGCATATAATCCGGGATAGGAAAAAATAATTTCCGCTTTATTAAATGCAGCAGGGTCACCGTCATAGGCCGCCTGAAGATCCGTCTGGATCAGTTCCCGTATCCGGGTTATCTTTCCAAGGAACTGCAAAGACAGTTCTTCTGCCTTATAAAGCAGTTCCTTTTCATCTTCCCCTTCGTATTCCGGTAAATATTTAAGGACAATGGATATCTGCTTGCTCAGGTTGAACAATACATCTTCCAGCTGCATGGACAGGTTATTGCGCACAGTATAGATGCGGTAATTCTTATTTTTATAATACCCCGGAAATATAATATTCTGAATCTGGGATATAATCTTTATAATCTCATCCTTATTGGGATGCATAAAGTTTTCCACCACATCGATATCTCTTCCCTGCTCATAATCCTCTATAATCGTTTCTACAAGGCTTGTGACATCCTTTTCCAGTCTGTGAGCCATCCCCTGTCTCCTCCTTCCTCTCTGACGTAACACTCTGACGTAATATTCTGTCCTTTACAGGGTTCTAAGCACCTTTACCAGCGTATCAATCTCCTCAAAAGAATTGTACAGTGCCAAAGTTGGGCGAACCACACTTTCCAGACCATAATGGCGCAGGATTGGCTGTGCACAATGATGTCCTACCCGCACGGCAATCCCATACTGGTCTAATTTCTGTCCTACCGCATCATCAGACACTCCGTCCAGCACAAATGACAGCGCACTGGATTTGTCTTTTGCTGTTCCGATTAAATGAAGCCCTTTCACTTTGCCCAGCTCTTTCATGCCATAGGTTACCAGTTCATGTTCATATCTGCTGACCTCCGGCATGCCGATCTGATTGAGATAAGTAAGAGCGGCTCCAAGACCTACCGCATCTGCAATGCTTCCGGTTCCCGCTTCAAACTTATTTGGCGCCGGATTGTATATAGTACGCTCAAAGGTAACATCTTTAATCATATTACCGCCGCCGTGATACGGTTTTGCCTCCTCCAGCACTTCTTTTTTTCCGTACACCGCACCAATACCAGTAGGCGCATAGATTTTATGTCCGGAAAAAACAAACCAATCTGCATCCAGGGCGGATACGTTGACCGGTATATGTGCCACCGACTGGGCGCCATCAATCAGAATGCGCACCCCATGCCGGTGGGCAATGGCAATCAGTTCTGCCACCGGGGTAATGGTTCCCAACACATTTGAGACGTGGGTAACCGATACAAATTTTGTTCTTTTTGTAAATAATTTTTCATATTCCGAGAGAATCAACTGCCCCGATTCATCTACCGGGATTACTTTAATGACCGCTCCGGTTTCCTGTGCCACTAACTGCCACGGAACAATGTTAGCATGATGTTCCAGCAGGGATACGATAATCTCATCTCCCGGGTTAAGCAGTGGTTTTACATAAGACTGGGCAACCAGGTTAATACCTTCTGTCGTTCCACGGACAAAGACAATCTGATCCTTTGAAGGGGCACCGATAAAGTCGGCTACCGTCTGTCTTGCGTTTTCATAAGCATCCGTGGATCTGGCTGCCAGTGTATGGGCTCCCCTGTGAACATTGGAATTCTCATGCTCATAATAATAACTGATTCGGTCTATTACCTGTTTTGGACGCTGGGTTGTAGCTCCATTGTCAAACCAGATCAGTGGATTTCCATTGACCTTTTCCTGTAAGATTGGAAAATCCTGACGAATCTGTTCCAGTGTTTTCGTTCCAATCACAATCTGGCTGTTATCGCCTGATTGTCCTCCTTCATTATGTACTCCTGCACCTGAAGTCACACCAGACGCGCCCGGGGCTTGTGCTGTCGGTACACCCGTGGCTGCCTGCTGCTCAGAAAGAACGGAAGGAGCATATGCGGTATACCCGTTTCTCTTATCCGCACCTGCATGCTCATATCCCGCAGTATAATCCTCTAATTCACGGAAGCCGCCACCAATATCAGAGAGTGCGGAATATTCACTGGAAACTCCCGTCAATTCATCATAATTGAATTCTGCTGCCAGATCCTGAAGAACTGTTTCAAAAACCGATACTTCCGGCTCAAACAAGCTTCCATCCACGTCCGTGAATAATTGATTTGCCAGTCCTTCCAGTTCCTGTTCAGAAGGCAGTCCATAACTTGCGGCACTGCCTCCGAAATTATTCGTAGTCATAATACTCACCTACTTCTACATCTTCCAATACTGCGATTGCATCGTCTGCTAAAATGGCTGCTGAGCAGTACAAAGATAAAAGATAGGATGCTACTCCTTTGTCATCAATTCCTCTAAAACGTACGGATAATCCTCTTGACTGTTCATTTTTCATGCCAGCCTGGTAAAGTCCAATCACGCCCCGTTTTGCTTCACCGGTACGGATCAAAAGAATGTTGGTCTTACCGCTCTGGCTCTTTGGATTCTTCAGTCCATCTACCAGAAGTTTATCGGTAGGGATGATCGGAATTCCTCTCCACACAACAAAGGTACCGCCTGCAATATTAGTCGTTACCGGAGGAACGCCTCTCTTTGTGCATTCTCTTTCAAATGCAGCGATAGCTCTTGGATGTGCCAGGAAAAAGGATGGCTCTTTCCACACTTTTGTAATCAGCTCGTCCAGGTCATCTGGTGTCGGTGCTCCGGTACGGGACTGGATTCTCTGGGAATCCGGCACATTTTTCAGAAGACCATAATCATCATTATTAATAAGCTGGCTTTCCTGTCTCTCTCTCAGACTTTCAATTGCCAGAGCCAGCTGCTCCTTAACCTGATCGTATGGTGCACTGTATACATCTTCAATGGCTGTATTAACATTGATAATGGTGGAAATCGAATTCAGACGATACTCTCTTGGCTCTGTTTCATATTCAATAT
>JAQXIP010000016.1 GCA_029007845.1 Clostridiales bacterium | reverse complement strand
AAATAAACATACACTATTTATTATAAACTTATTATGAGGATTTTTCAAAGGAAATTTACGTTTCTCTGACAAATTGTTATTATTTACATTTTTTTACAGTGCTTTCCTTGCCTTTTCCTGCAAATCTACTAAATCACTCCTGCCTCCCATATGCAAACTCCACATGCCGGGTCGTTCCAGCCTGTCCATTTTCCTTCCGGAAAAAACCATGTAGGAAGTTTGCACTAAAAAACGAACCAATTCCCTTTCTTTACATAAGATAATATTGGACAAAGAAATAAGCTAGGAAGGAGTTTTTCAAACATGAAAAGCAACTATGGATATGGTTACGGCATGCGCCCGTCGAGAATGCAGAATCCAAATGGTTGTGAACGTATGGATTGTCCGGGAAACTGTGAAAGCCAAAGAAATCCATTTCCAATCGGAATGTGTTATGTGCCAATGCAGAAATGGGGCAATTTATTTGAAGCCGATGAAGGTTTAGCCCATGGAACTATCTTTCGGGATCTGGCACTACCGTTCACCTGTGCCGGATGCACCAGATGTCATGATCGGAGGCAGGTAAGAAGATGAGAAATGGAAATCTGAATCATCAGCAGCTTATGAAAGTAATCTATGAAGTGGACTTTGCCCTATGCGACCTGGTTCTCTATCTGGACACCCATCCGGACTGCCAGCAGGCTCTGGATTTGTACCGTAAATACCAGGAGATCTGGATGCAGGCCATGGATGAGTACCAGCAGTACTGTGGTCCATTATCAAGTCATCATGTAAATGCAGCCAATCAATGGGACTGGATCACAGGCCCGTGGCCATGGGAAAGGGAGTGTTGATCTGTGTGGAGTTATGAAAAGAAATTACAATATCCAATCAATATCAAAACGACAAATGCCCAGATCGCCAGTGTTATTATGAGTCAGTATGGTGGACGGTATTGCAGTAACCTATAAAATCACTCAACCTTTGCACATGCGAATCCCACAGAATCATCCCTTTTATAGCCTGCCCCCAGTGCAAAATTATCGCATAATTCTTCTATCTTTTCTTTTGGAATGTCCTTAATCTCAATCTGTTTCCACTTTCCGGTATTTGAATCAATAACAAATGTCCGGTATTTTGCTTTTTTCGGATATCCCGGCATAACTGCTACTCCTTTTCTTCCACTCACTGATATATATATGACTGATGCCTGATTACTGTTACTGTTTACCAGAGAGCTTTCAGAAATTCAATTGACAATTGATAAAAATATGCTAAAATTAGAATTAGAATGATTTTAATTTAGTACGAATTGATTAAAACGGGGAATCGTATGACAAAAAATTCCAAATATATTTTAGAGATTATCAACCATTCCAAGGAGCATTTAACTGCGGAGCAGATCTATCTGCGCTTAAAGGAAAAGAATAAAAAAGCCGTACTTGCTACCGTTTATAATAATCTGGCTTCCCTGTACGAACAGGGGCTGATTCGGAAAGTATCGGTGGAAGGATATCCGGACCGCTATGACCAAACAAAACGTCATGATCATCTGGTTTGTAAAACCTGCGGAAAATTATCGGATATTACATTGGAAGACATGACAGAAAGACTGCAAAAGCAGGTGGAGATTCCTATGATTTCCTATGATTTGAGAATTCATTACATTTGCAATGAATGTTTAAAAAAAGAGAGAAACGAAGGAGGCGGTAAAGAATGAAACATATGCCTTTGGATGTGAGGGTTCCGATTGAGGAGGACAATCCAAGCATTGTAAGAAATGAGGAAAAATGTATCAAATGTGGAATGTGCAAAAACGTCTGCACCCAGGATATCGGTGTACATGGCACTTACACCTTTGACCAGACAGACGGCGAAGCGGTCTGCATTCACTGCGGGCAATGTGCCAACGTCTGTCCAGTGGACAGCATCACCGAACGGTATGAGTACCTGGAGATTAAGAAAGCGGTGGAGAACCCAGACCAGATTGTGATTGTGAATACTTCCCCTTCTGTGAGAGCTGCCCTTGGTGAAGAATTCGGCATGGATGCAGGAGCATTTGTGGAAGGAAAGATGGTGGCACTGCTTAGAAGCCTTGGGGTTGATTATGTACTGGATACCAATTTTGCGGCGGATCTTACGATTATGGAAGAGGCCAGTGAGCTGATTGAGCGGATAACGAAAGGAACTGCGCCGCTCCCGCAATTTACCAGCTGTTGTCCTGCATGGGTAAAGTTTGCAGAGATGTACTACCCGGAGATTCTTCCAAATATTTCTACGGCAAAGAGTCCGATTGGCATGCAGGGACCAACGGTTAAAACATTTTTTGCAAAGAAAATGGGACTGGATCCGAAAAAAATAGTGAATGTGGCTCTGACCCCATGTACTGCTAAAAAATATGAAATTAGACGAGAAGAAATGCACAGTGCTTCTGATTATTATGATGGCCTGGATATCAAAGACATGGATTTTGTCCTGACAACAAGAGAACTTGCGCGGTGGGCAAAAGATCAGGCTGTGGACTTTGCCGGTCTTTCTGATTCTCCTTACGATCATTTCATGGGAGAGGCATCAGGAGCTGGTGTGATATTTGGCAATACCGGCGGAGTTATGGAAGCTGCATTAAGAACCGCATATGAGTATATTACCGGAGAGGAAGCGCCCCCACAGCTTTACCACTTAGAACCGGTGCGCGGCTATGAGGGAATCCGGGAAGCTTCCCTGAAGATAAACGATCTGGATGTAAACGTTGCGGTTGTCTATGGGACAGCCAATGCCCGGAAGATGATTGAACGCATAAAACAAGGCGGTAAAAAGTATCATTTTATTGAGGTGATGACCTGCCCTGGCGGATGTATCGGCGGTGGCGGACAACCTAAGGATATCAGCAAGGATGCCGATCCGGTACGCAAGGCACGAATCGACAGCCTGTATAAAAAAGATGCCCAGATGACTCTTCGAAAAAGCCATGAGAATCCGTCGATCAAACAGATCTACGAAGAATTTTATGGTAAACCACTAAGTGACATGGCTGAAAAAATGCTGCATACATTTTATGAAGATAAAAGTATGATTTTCAAAAAGAAAGGAGATAAAAAAATGGCACAATGGAAATGTAAGGTATGTGGTTATATCTATGAAGGCGAGGAACTTCCGGCAGATTACAGCTGTCCGGTCTGCAAGCAGCCAGCCTCTGCATTTGAAAAGGTGGAAGCGCCAAAGGCTTCCGGGAAATATGCAGGAACCCAGACAGAAAAGAATCTGGAGGCTGCGTTTGCAGGAGAATCCGAGGCGAGAAATAAGTATACTTATTTTGCATCCGTAGCGAAAAAAGAGGGCTATGAGCAGATTGCTTCTCTTTTCCTTAAAACAGCAGACAATGAAAAAGAGCATGCAAAAATGTGGTTCAAAGAACTGAACGGCATTGGTGATACTCCACAGAATCTTGAGGCTGCTGCAGCAGGCGAGAATTATGAATGGACCGATATGTATGAAGGCTTTGCAAAGACAGCAGAAGAAGAAGGATTTCCGGAACTGGCAGCAAAATTCCGCATGGTAGGCGAGATTGAGAAACATCATGAAGAAAGATACCGTGCGCTTTTGAAAAATGTAGAGACAGCTGCTGTATTTGCCAAGAGCGAAGTGAAAGTATGGGAATGCAGAAACTGCGGCCATATTGTAGTAGGAACGAATGCCCCTGAGGTATGTCCGGTATGCAATCATCCACAGAGCTACTTTGAAGTTCATGCAGAGAATTATTAATCCAGGGTTTTACACGAATAGTTAAAACGGATAATACGCCCACTTTTTATAGTGGGCGTTATTTGTGTCCTTCTTTCATATATTGGAAATGGAGGGATGCTGTATGGAAAACCAAAAACTCTCCCGGATTCCTGACCGTAAAACCGGTGCCATCTATATCCGGGTGTCTACCGACAAGCAGGAAGAACTTTCCCCGGATGCACAGAGACGTCTCCTTCTGGAATATGCCGAAAGTCATAATATCGATATACCAGCAGAGTATGCATTCCAGGACAACGGAGTCTCAGGCCGGAAAGCAAAGAAACGTCCTGCTTTCCAGCAGATGATTGCCCTGGCAAAATCAAAGGACCACCCAATTGACATCATCATCGTATGGAAGTTCTCCCGGTTTGCCAGGAATCAGGAAGAATCCATCGTATACAAGTCCCTGTTAAAGAAAAATAATGTGGATGTGGTCAGTATAAGCGAGCCTCTTTCAGATGGCCCGTTTGGCTCCCTGATTGAACGCATCATTGAATGGATGGACGAATACTATTCGATCCGTCTGTCCGGAGAAGTTATGCGGGGCATGACAGAGAATGCCATGCGGGGCAATTACCAGAGTGATGCCCCCATTGGATACCGTTCCCCAGGGGGTGGCCGTCCTCCGGTTAAAGACCCTGATACGATTCAGATCCCACTCTTTATCAAAGACCAGTTCCTCTCCGGATCCACTGTCCTTCAGATTGCCCGCAGCCTGAATGAACTTGGATACCAGACCAAACGTGGAAATCCATGGGATAGCCGTGGAGTGCGGTACGTTCTCGAGAATCCTTTTTACATGGGGAGAGCACGGTGGAACTACACAAAACAGGGCCGGAAGCAGAAACCAGCTGATGAGGTAATCTATGCCGAAGGCAACTGGGAACCTCTGTGGGATGAGGATACTTACCAGCAGATACAAAAGCGCCTTTCTGCGAACATGGGCAAGGTGCGGTCAAGAGACGTGGCTGCCGTCAGGCACTGGCTCAGCGGAATCCTGGTCTGTTCTTCCTGCGGCGCCACCCTGTCATACGGCGGCACCAAAAACAGCCGTAACTTCCAGTGCTGGAAATACAGCAAAGGACAGTGCAACAAGTCCCATTATATCAGCGTTGTTTCCATGGAAACACTGGTTATAACGTACCTGGAAGATCTGCTTTACTCTGAAGAACTTGTTTATCTGGCCATCTCTTCTGCTTCCTCTGATTCCGGGAACAGACTAACGGAACGAAAACGACAGTTACAGAAGCTGGATGCAAAAGAGTCGCGCATTAAAGCCGCCTATCAAAATGGCATTGACACGCTGGAGGAATATAAAGCAAATAAAGATGCTCTGGCCAGTGAACGAAGACTGATTGAAGATGGAATCCTTAACCTTACCGAAGCTGTCAAAAAACAGACCAACGATGCGTTGGATAACAAGAGGGGGCAGAGTATTTTCGATCTTCTCTGTATCATCCAGGATGAATCTGCAGACTACGTCACCAAAGGAAACATGATACGCAATGTAGTGGATCATATCGTGTTCAACCGGAAAGATACCAGTCTTGATATCTTCTTAAAGCTCACAATATGACCTTTTGACCCTGGCATCATAGGTTATTGCAGTATGGCGGTCCTGATGGAGAAATCGGCGCTTCCATGCGTTATCTTTCCCAGCGGTACGCCATGCCTTACCGGGATGTAAGCGGTGTACTGACCGATATCGGTACAGAAGAACTGGCGCATCTGGAAATGGTTGCCACGATTGTCCATCAATTAACGGATGGGCTTACTGCGGATGAAATCAAAGATATTCCTTATGCAAACTACTATATTGACCACACAACCGGGATCTGGCCAATGGCCGCAGGTGGTATTCCATTTAATTCCTGTGAATTCCAAAGCTCCGGCGATCCGATCGCCGATCTTGTGGAAGACCTGGCAGCAGAACAAAAAGCGCGAAAAACATATGACAACATTTTGCGGATTGTAAAGGATCCGGAAGTCTGTGATCCAATCCGTTTTTTAAGAGAACGGGAGATCGTTCATTTCCAGCGATTTGGCGAAGCACTTCGTCGGATTCAGGATCGTCTGGACTCCAAAAACTTCTATGCATTTAACCCTGCGTTTGAAGATGCGTCCTGCCAGAAACCGCCAGCTTGTACACCGGGTCAGACCTGCCAGCTTCCATCTTCCTGTACACCGGATCAAACCTGCCGGACTCCTGATTGTTCCATGAGACCAGGCATGTCGGAAAAGAAATAAAGAACCTTTTCGAATACTCCGGGGTGATGCTTCGGAGTATTCTTTTGCATGACCGGACATTTCTTTTCATAGTATATACTAATTGACTAAAATACGGCGGGAATTTCTATGGAAAATCCAATTACCAGTGAAGATTACGCAGACTTTTTGATTCAGTACCAGGGCATCACCACAAAACTGGAAGAAGCATTTCCAGGATTACCTTATGAACGAATTAACCTCCGCTATGCCCTTGTGCATATTCCCCTTTCCCAGCTATCCTCTTATGACCTGACCCGTTTTGGTTACCGGGCGATTCCAAAATGCTATACGTTAATTGATACTGAGGCATTAGAAAATACAGGTGTTTCCAGAGTACGCCGGCTTCCCTATCTATCTCTTTACGGAAACGGCACTTACCTGATTGTGATCGATACCGGAATTGATTACACGCTCCCTATCTTTCAAAATGAGGATGGAACAAGCCGGATTGCGTGGCTATGGGATCAGACCGTAGATACGGGTTCTTCCCCTGAAGGCTTTCCATTTGGCTCACAATTCTCCAGAGAAACCATTACGGAGAATCTTCACACAAAGGGAGCACCTCTTCTTTCAAGAGACACCCAGGGGCACGGAACGTTTCTTGCTGGAATAGCTGCCGGAAAAGAAGACCCGCAGTATGGCTTCAGCGGGGTTGCTCCAAATGCAGATCTCATTGTGATTAAACTAAAACCTGCCAAAACATTTCTCCGGAATTATTTTCTGCTTCCCGAAGATGCCATCGTCTTTCAGGAATCTGATATTATGATGGCGCTAACCTGGGCATTAACAAAGGTCGTGGAGTTAGGACCGTATTCTGTCTGCTTCGGGCTTGGTACGGCGCAAGGTTCCCATCAGGGGGATAACCCGCTAAGCGAATATTTTGAGGCAGTAAATTCCGCATATGGTGCATGCATTTGTACCGGCAGCGGAAATGAAGGAAACACCCAGCACCATGCTTCCGGTCAGATTGCCCGTTCCGGTGACCAGACCACGGTAGAACTAAAAGTCGGGACAGAGGTTCCCGGATTCTCACTGGAAATCTGGGGTACTATGCCTTATTCTTTTACCCTTGGCCTTGTATCACCCCTTGGCGAAATCATTCCAGAACTTCCCTACCGCCTGGGACTGTCCCAGGAGATACCCTTTTTATTCGACCGGACGATTGTCCACGTTGATTACCTCCTCTCCGATTCCCTCACCGGAAACCAGCTGATTCTTGTCCGGTTTCAAAATCCGACTCCCGGAATATGGAAACTGAACCTGCGTGGCTTCGGCGGAATGGATATGCCATTTCACATGTGGCTTCCAATGAACAGCCTCATTACACCGGAAACTTATTTTTTAACGCCTGATCCTTATACCACCCTGACCTCCCCGGGAAATACACCGCAGCTGATTACCTGCGTATCCCACGATTACCGGAATATGGTAAATGCCCTGACTAACAGCCGTGGTTTTACTGCCGCAAACCAGATTCAGCCAACCCTTTCTTTTCCCGGAGAAAATGTGTTAGGTCCTGCTCCAGGGGGACTCTATATCCGGAAATCCGGTTCCAGCATTGCAGCCGCCTGTGCTGCCGGAACGGCTGCCCTGTTTCAGGAATGGGGTGTTATCCGGGAAAACTATCCGCAGATGAACGGAATTACCATCCGTAACCTTTTTATTAAAGGAGCCAGCCGCCTAGACAGCCAGCTCTATCCCAACCGCGAGAACGGATATGGCTATATGAATTTCTATGGAGTATTTGAATCTTTACTTTCCCAGTAATTAATTATAACTCAAACTTCGCACATGCATTTATTCACAGCCCCCGCCTGCCACCTGGCTTTCCTAGGCGTGGATAGCCCAACCCGCATCAAATTGCTGATTTGTCTGATATCGGATTTCGGCTCTTTTGATCATTCATGTTCATTCGACAGCTGGACACTTCCGGTCTTTCGTCCGCATGGGACAGACACTCGATTTATGCCGAACCGTGTGCGAAGTTTGAGATTATAAAAAAAAAGACAGGCAGCATCCACGAATCGGCACATCAGGGCTGTCTTGTCCGGATGCGGACGATATGCAGACGTGGGCATTAACAAATCGACATAATCTTCCAAAATTTTTCTGTTTTAATGGTTGAGAAAATAGCCAAGCCGTGCTACAATGTAGTTAGTTTTCTACGTTCAATTTACTAGAAGGAGTGAAAAAAGATGGGAAATAGTTTTGTTCAGTATCTAAATGTGGGATTCGGCTTTTTCAACAACACCCGGCCAGTGACCGAATGGGATATCAATGCTGCTATGGAGGAGGCTTTAGCCGCAGATGATCCTTCTACCGATGTGTCCATTATCGGTTTCCGTTTTTACGATATGGATCCAATCACGAACAGCATCACTAAACGAAGCGGTATTTACTATCTTGACGGAGAGGTTATGACGTATCCTCAGGTAGACAATGATGTGAACAACTTCATCAAATCTACAAACCGCCAGATTGAGAAAGGCCAGCGCTTAATTAAAATCATGAAACCTGGCCCATTAGTTTACATGTTCGAGGCAGACGACGTTCTGGTTGATACTTCACCTGTTATTGCTAAGATCAGAGTTAAGAAAGCAAAAGAACAGATAGAACGTTTGAAGGTTGGTATCGAAGAATACAAACACGCATTAATTGAGGAACTGCGTAAAATCGAGAGTGCAATTGAGAGCAACTCTTACAATATGATTCCATTATCCGCAGAATCTGAGACCGTAAAATTCTTAAACATCATGAATGATGACGGTAACTTCTGCAAACACATTGACCATTTAAGAAGCCAGCGGGTTGAGATTATGACTCTGGAAAAAGAGATCGCTTCCGCTTCCGGCAGCAGTTCACCAATTGGGCAATATTAAGATGTTGGGGTGAAAAGGTCTTTTGAAAATCAGAAAGGAAGTATCACAGACAATGTGGTACTTCCTTTTTTCTTTTTATTCATGGCTTCTTTCTCTCATATCCTCCAAAGCCTCTGGATCGAATTCCCGGTCTTTATAATAATACTTCCGATCTTCTTCCGTAATCGACCGAATCACCTTACAAGGGTTTCCCGCAGCAATGGTATTTGCCGGAATATCTTTCGTCACAACACTTCCTGCTCCGATGACTGCATTTTCCCCAATGGTTACTCCCGGAACAATCACCACATTTCCACCAATCCACACATTATCTTCTATCGTTACCGGAATACCATATTCATATCCAGTCTTTCTTGTCTCCGGATGAATCGGATGCCCTGCCGTATAGATGGACACATTTGGTGCAATCAGCACATGATTTCCAATGTGAACCTTCCCCACATCAAGAATCGTGCAATTATAATTAATAAACACATGATTTCCTGCCTCAATGTGAAATCCATAATCGCACCGGAACGGAGGAACAATAAACAGATCCTTTCTTGATCCACGAACCAGATTATGCGCCAGTTCTTTCAATCGTTCAAAATCAGAACTGTCTGCTGTGTTCAGCTGGTCCACCAGTCTTCTGGTAATCTTCTGCTCTTCAAAAACCGCTTCATCCGAAATATAAGCCATTTCTTCATCTCTTCTTTTTCTGTGATCCATAATCTTCTCCTTAACAATACTCCTTAAATCCATGATAAGTATTAAATCCAAGCATATATACAGCCGTAGTCATTGATAAATTATATGACTAAAACTTCCCATATATATTTTCCCACAGCCACCGCCTGCCATCTGGATTCTCCAGGGGTGGATAGCTGGGCTCGTCCGGTCTTTCGTCCACCTGGGACAGACACTCGATCTATGCCGAACCGTGTGCGAGTGAATGCCCCTATCCACAAAAGCGGGCGCGGGAAATACATATGGGAAGTTTTAATCATGTGATACTTTCTTCGTTTATGTTACCATACCTATCATTTCTTTTCAATTTTATTTTTCGCTTTCAATCACCCGGACGTACTATCTTCTCCAAATGTACATAAAAAAGCAGCCGGCTACATGATAGCGGCTGCTTTTTTTATGTACTAAACGTTACTGTTTTTCCTCATCGATCAGGAAATACTTAAAATTAAGCTGGGTTGCAACAGTCTCTGCAATATTCACACATGCGTTGCCAATACGGTCAATGCAGTGAAGGATCTTTGAAAATGGTGCTGTAAGACCGCCGGAACATTTTCCTGCTGCCACACGCCCCATATGGGCTTTCCTCATATCAATATCCAGATCCATCACTTTTTCCTTCTGCTTCAGAATGTTTTCAATTCCATCTTTCTCACCATTTTCCATAATCTGAAGAGTATCCGAATACATTTCTTTCATCAGAAGCAGACTCTGTTCCAGTTCTTTCATTGCCTCTGGTGTAAAGGCATATTTCATTTCAATCTTATCGGATATGGAGTCCGATACGTCTTTGCACAGGCTTCCAATACGCTCAATATCACCAAGTACATACATCATTCTTGCTGTCTGGGTAGCCTGCTCCTCTGTCAGGACACCTGCAGAGAACAGATCTGCCAGATAATCCGTTATCTTCTCCGTTAATTGACTGACGATTTCTGCCTTTTTCTGAATGTCCAGAAGGATGGACTTTTCCTCTGTTTTTGCTGCCTGTGCTGCTTTCTCAAGCATTTCTTCCACCACACTGCTGCAATGGAATACCTCTTTTGCAACAAGCTGCAAAGCTGCAGCAGGCTGGTTAATCAAGTTGGTATCCAGATACAATGGTTCTGCCGGATCCGTTACTTTATTCGTTCCATCCGGAAGTAATTTCATTACAATCTTCACCATCACACCAAGTAAAATCGTCCACACAATGGTCATCGTAAGGTTAAAACCGGTATGGGCATTGGCAATCTGACGAGAGATTACTTCTACTTCGGGTCCTTTCGGAGACAGCTGCTGGATCAAAGCTGCATACGGCTTCACAAACCAGATAAACATCAGGGAACCGGAAATATTAAAAATACAATGCGCTGCAGCCGTTCTCTTTGCATCCTTTGACTGTCCAATACATGCCAGAAGGGCTGTAATCGTTGTACCAATATTGTCACCAAGAAGAATTGGAATTGCTCCTGCTAATCCCATGATACTCGTTACTCCGTCCGGTCCGGCCTGGGTTGCAAAGTTCTGTAACACCGCAATGGTCGCACTACTGCTTTGCACGACAAGTGTCATAAGTGTACCAACCAGTACCCCAAGAACTGGTACATCTGCAACCTTTCCAATCAGATTCAGGAAAATCGGGCTGGATGCCAGTGGTTTCATTACACTTCCCATCGTCTCAATTCCAAGGAACAAAAGACCAAAAGCAAATATCGTCTGTCCAATGTTTTTCCATTTTTCTGATTTTGTGATAAACGTAATAATAAACCCTAAAAATACGAACAGATAAATATAGTCGCTAATCTTAAAAGCAATAATCTGGGCTGTCATCGTTGTTCCGATATTCGCACCAAAAATAATGGAAATTGCCTGTGGAAGGCTCATCAGCCCGGCACTGACAAACCCGATTGCCATTACGGTTGTCGCGCTGCTGCTCTGCAGTACTGCTGTTGTCAGTGCTCCGGCAAGAACACCCAGCAGACGGTTTTTTGTAAGCAGTGCCAGTACTTTTTTCATCTTTTCACCGGCCGCTTTCTGCAGGCTTTCGCTCATCAGGTTCATTCCATATATAAAGATGGCAAGGCCGCCAAATAATCCAAATAAAATCTGTAATGTATCTTTCATCGGTTACCCCTTTCGTGCTTTCTCACTGGTTCAGTTCGTTCCATTGTTCATATTCACCGGTAAATATTTTTTTCAGATTGTCCATGGAGATATCCTCCAACGGATTGCCGGCATTGACAACCAAAACAATCTGATCCTTTGCAATCTCTTCGTAGTCTAACAGTTCCATCTCATAGTCTTTCAAATCTCTGGATGACATTCCAAAATCCAGTTCCCCAGACATCGCTCTTGTCAGTCCGTCACCTGAATCAGATGCCTCCACGATAATGTCTGCATTCGGATTAATCTCCATATATGCTTTGGCAAGTTTTTCCATTAAAGGTGCCACAGAAGTAGAACCTCCGATTCTGATTGTGCCCTTCTTCTGATTGGACAAAAACTGGCTGCTCTTTGCCACTGGCATGTAAGACTCCGCCACAATGCTCTGACCGGCTCCATGCACATAAGACAGAAAATCCTGTTCTAATTCATTCCGTTTTCCGCAATATGCCAGATAAAAGGTGCGGCTTAACGGATACGACTTCTCTTCGAGAGAGGCAGCCACACCGTTTACCTTCAAAGCCTTAATCGGATCGTTTTCCTCGAAAGTCCCCAGTGAAACATAACCGATGGCAGACTGGTTCTGGCTTACGAGGTTCTGCACTTCTTCTGCATCATTTGCAATAGTGGCACTTTTTGTTGTCCGGTCGGTTTTCTCCTCATCCGTTCCGGAAAACCCCGCCAGCTCAGCAAATGTACTTCTCGTTCCGGATCCTTCTTCTCTGGATACAACCTGAACGTCACCAAGTTTGTCCAGACCTTCTATCTCTTTGTTCTGCGCAGATGCCGGCTCCTGGCTCTGACATCCGGGCAATGCAAGAACAAGGCTCATACAAAGCAGCATACACAGTATTTTTTTCAGCTTCATCCTTGGATTCCTCCATCTTAAAATATTTTTTTCTTTTTAAACAGGATGATACAGACCGCAACTACCACCAGGCTTAAGCTAATCACAAACGGATAGCCATTCTTCAGCTCCGGCATATTTTCAAAGTTCATTCCATACCATCCGGTAATTAATGTTAATGGAAAAAAAATCGTCGATATCACGGTAAGAAACTGCATATTTTTTGTCTGCTGGGCATCAATCTGCGCCTGGTGGGCATCTTTCACCTGCTGGGCATATTCCAGAAGATGAACCGTTTTTCCCATAAGCCGGTCGGCACGATCCGTAATGGTTCCGAAATATTTCAGCTGTTTCTTTGCAAAAAAATGATTTTCGTCCTCTTCTAACTCTTTTCCCATGTCCATCATTTCATCATAATAGCTCCGCAGTATAAGAAGTTCTCTCCGGATCGGCATAATCTGGCTTTGCAGGGTTTCCACCTTTCCATTGATTACCATCTCTTCTAATTCCATTATTTTTTTCTCATACTGCCCCAGTATCTCAATATCCTTGCTGATAAACTGGGTGATAAAGTTATATAAAAAATGTTCCCTGGTCTGTCCCTGTCTTGTTCTACGGCTCCTTATCCGCATAATCAGACGTTCTGCAAATCCATCATCATCAATGATTACGATGTTGCTCCGATTGATAAAGAACAGAATTTTGTACCGGCTGCCAATCAGATCCGAAAAACGGGGAATGCAGAGGGATCCCGCAAGACACTCCTGCTGGGTCTCCATCTTACAGAACTCCACATTCTTTAGATTCACTTCTCCTTCAAAGACCATGCCTGCAAGTTCCATGGCAGACACAGCCTCTGCCTGCTTTGCGATAAAAGCAGCAGACTTTCCAGGTTCTAACTCTTGTTGTGTAATTTCTTCCAGCGTATCTCCCAAAGCCAGAATCCGCAAACCGATTCCCCCTATGCTTCTTTCTTATCCGGTATTTCGTGCGGTTCCTCTTTTGCTGCATACGCCTGCAAAAAAAACCATTCCTGAGAGTTCAGGGCAGTTCCATCCGATACCACTCTTTTATAAGTTCCGTCACTTTGCAGTTCCCTTGCCTGCTGGTTATCGCTCAGCATCGTAATAAACATCTCACTTAACTGCATGCGCAAATCTTCATCATACACCGGCACTGCCACTTCCACACGCCGAAGAGTATTTCTCGTCATGAAATCAGCAGAAGCGATATAGATCTTCTCCCTCTCTCCTGTCCCAAACAGATAGATACGGGAATGCTCGAGAAAACGTCCTACAATGCTTACGACCCGGATGTTTTCGGTCTCACCTTTCACACCAGGAATGAGACAGCAGATTCCCCGGACAATCAGGTCAATCTTTACACCGGCCTTTGATGCCAGAATCAGGCGGTCAATAATTTTTTTATCCGTCAGGGAATTGATCTTCACACCAATATAAGCTTCCTCGCCCTTTTTCGCATGTTCGATCTCCTGGTCAATCATATAAAGGATTTTATTCTGCAGACAATTTGGCGCAACCAGAAGATGCTCTGTTTTTTTCACGGTCTCACCCATAGCCAGCGAAGCAAATACCATGGAAGCCTCCTGACCAATCTCTTTATTTCCAGTCATCAGCGAAAGATCGGTGTACAGCCGCGCTGTCTTCTCGTTGTAATTACCCGTTCCAATCTGGGTAATATACTCCAGTCCATCTTTGGATTTCTTTGTGATGAGACAGAGCTTTGAATGCACCTTATATCCATCCAGTCCGTATATTACCTGACAGCCGGCATCTTCAAGCCGTCTCGACCACTCAATATTATTTTCTTCATCAAACCGGGCTTTTAGTTCCACAAGAACAAGCACTTCTTTTCCGTTCTCTGCTGCTTCAATCAGCGCCTCCACAACTTTGCTCTGTCTTGCGACACGATAAAGGGTCATCTTAACAGACACAACGTCCGGATCATTGGCCGCCTCGCGAAGCATCTCCAGAAATGGCTTAATGCTTTCAAATGGATAGGCCAGAAGTTTATCTTTTTCCTGAATCTGAGGTAACAGCGGTTCATCCATCCGAAACTGCGGCGAATTCTGCGGAAGCCTTTTTTCATAAAATAGTTCCGGATTATTTCTCAGATGATCACTTAAAAGGAACAAGAAAGACAGGTCAAGCGGCGTATTGCTCCGGAATACATAATCGGTGTCTACGTCCAGATAGCTGCACAGGATATCCACAATATCTCCGTCCAGTTCCCGTGTCAGTTCCAGGCGCACCGGTGCCAGTCTCTTCCTCTTTTTAATTAATTCCACCATAAAATCACGGTAATCCAGATCCTCGTCATACAGGGCATCTGCGTCAATGTCTGCATTTCTGGTTACCCGGATCAGGGATTTTGCCTTTATCGTATAGCCCTCAAAGATCTGTGGAATAAAGTGCAGAATCAATTCTTCTACAAGCATATAGTTGCCCGGATTGCCCGGGACTTCAATCAGCCTTGGAAATACGCCGGTTCCGCAAGGGATAATCCCCAGTTTTTCTTTTCCTTTTTTCTTTTCAAGTACACTGACCGCATAGATTTCCTTGTTTTTTAAAAATGGAAACGGCTGTCTTTTTCCTACAATGAATGGAGAAATCAACGGCAGAATCTCTGCTTCAAAGTATTCTTTCAGATACTCGCAGCCCTTCTTTCCCACCTTCCGGAAGTCCACAATGTTAATTCCGTATTCTTCCAGATTTTTCATCAGGTTCTCGTATACCGCATCTTTTCTGTGATTCAGGCAGGCTACCTGCTCTAAGATCGCCTTAATCTGTTCCTGGGAAGTCATATTCGTCTTATTATCCCGGATTTCTTTTGAGAGCATCATCTGGTCGATCAGGGAGCCAACCCGTACCATAAAGAACTCGTCCAGATTACTTTGAAAAATAGACGCAAACGAAAGGCGTTCGCACAATGGCAAGCCTTCCGTTTCCGCCTCTTCAAGCACACGTTCATTAAATTTCAGCCAGGACAGTTCCCGATTCATGTAAATCTTTTGGTTTTCCATATTCTTATCTCCTGTTCTTTCTTTGTATGAAAATCATTCATGACGCACGATCTGTGTTTATTATAGGAGATGAATATGTAATCCAATATCATTCTCTTGTAAAATCGAAGTAAAGTCGCTTTCTTATTCCACCGAACTGTCCGAAAAAGCCTTTGCCTCAAATTCATTGATTGGCATCGGCTTAGCAAAGTAATAGCCCTGTATCAGATCACAGTCTTTATCTGCCAGAGAATCCACCTGTTCCCTTGTCTCGATTCCCTCTGCCACGATTCGCATATGAAGCTTCTTTGCAAGGGTGATGGCTTCTCCAACAATCACATCACCTCTTCCTTCCGAATCATCCCCCCGGAAGAATTCGGCATCCAGCTTCAGCACATCCAGCGGCAGCTCTTTCAAAGAATTCAAGGACGAATATCCGGCACCAAAATCATCCATCGATACATCAAATCCATAGTTCTGTAATTTTCTTACCGTATCAATCAGCACCTGCCTGTCATCAAAAAATGCACTCTCCGTCAGTTCCAGTTCAATCACTTCATGCGGAACGTGGAATGCATCAATCAATCCGCATATGTGCTCAGCCAGGTCACTTCTGGTAAAATGTGCCCGGGATACATTGACAGAGATCGGAACGACCTGTTTTCCCTGGGCGATCCATTCTGCCTGCTGTCTTGCAATCTCCGTAATCATATAGTCATCCAGTTTCAGGATAAACCCGTTTTTCTCAAAGATTGGTATGAATTTATAAGGGGAAAGCAGACCTTCTGTCGGATGCTGCCATCTGACCAGTGCTTCCGCACCCGCAATCTTTTCTCCCTTCGTGCTGTATTTGGGCTGGAGATACACCTGAAACTCCTTCTGTTCAATGGCACGCTGCATGTCATTTTCCACCATGCGCTCCCACTTCTGGTTCTGTTTCATAGCTTCATCATACCAGCATATTCTCTGTTCACTGTCCGCCGACATGGAAGACAGTGGAAGACCTGCATAATTATACATGCACTCAATGTCCCGGTCACCTTTTGGAACCGGATAGATTCCCATGTTAAAGGACAGCTTCTGCCCCGGATAAAGATCTTTTAAAAGCTCTGCCATATTTTCCAGACGGTTAATCAGACCCTCCTCTGATTCGTATTGAAGCAGTAACGCAAAATCCGATTTTTCTGCATGAGCCAGTACTTCCTGTTTCCCAATCATACCGCGTAACCGTTCATAGATCTTTTCAATAAGCTCCATTCCTTCTTCTACGCCATAACAGGTACAGAAATTACGGTACTTTACCATTTTCAGATCTACAATCCCATAGTTTCTCCTTTTGCCTTTCCTTTTCAATACCGTTCTGGAACGGTCGTAGAAATAGTGCATGTTATAACCACCGGTAACTGCGTCTGTGTAAAACAGCTTTGTCAGTTTCCTCTGCTCCCGGAACAGCCGGATGATTGATAGAATATTCCAGATGATAATTAACACAGCGAGTAACGTGTTGATTCCGAATCCGGAAAACAGCACAATTACATCAGACAGATAGATTCGCATCGTAGTCTGTATGTAGATCGACCCATCCTGACCGGATAACGGTAATTTGTACCAGAAATCAATACTGTCCACCGAAAATAACTGGTTATCCACTTCCCTTGTATGATAATCCAGCGCTAAAAAATGCCTTAAAAGTTCGTTATAATCCAGTTCTTCTACAACAATTTCCCCAATGTCTTCATAATCATCTTCCGGAAGATAACTCTGGATATCAATTACATGTTCCATGTCTATTTCAGAATCACCATATTGGGAAAGAATGGCTCCATCAGCATCTTCGATGCAGATATTTTTAACCCCAAGATAATTATTCAGCGCACCTTCCATAGCTTCCTGCATATCTCCCAATGCGGCTCTTGCCTCGTAGGCCCGTTTCACATCCAGTGCCGTACAATAGCACTGGGTTGCCTTCGAAGCATACACGCTTCCAACTGACAGTTCCAGTCCCAGCGCCGTAATGGCCACATAGAGCACAAGCACAAGAATCATCCCCACCAGATGGCGCCATACTTTTCCATCTCGCAGCTTCTTAATCCGCTTCTCTTTCGATTTACTCATAATGCCCCTTCTCCTTTAATTTCATTATACAAACGGTCTGCGTTCAAGCTCTCCAGGCATCTTTTCAGGATCATCTGCTGCCTTTTCCAGAATATTGTTCGTGGCAGATATGCATTGTTTACCGCAGATAATCCATAACCTCAAGAAGTGACCCGAGAATCACTTCTGAGATTTTTTTCATTTCCTCGTTTTCAGGCAACAGATCCGGTACCATAATCGGACGAAGTTTCCCTGCGTGAGCCGCTCTTATTCCATTATAGGAATCTTCAATTGCATATGCTTCCTCCGGGACTACCTGAAGTTCTTCGCATGCTTTTAAAAAAATATCCGGCGCAGGCTTACTTCTCCCAACCATATCCCCGCAGACAACCGCATCAAAATAGTCCAGTATTCTTGCATCTTTCAGCTGTTTGATTACCGTCTGCCTCCTTGTAGAGGAAGCAAGGGCTATTTTCTTTTTCCGTTCCTTCAGATCGAGCAGAAGCTCCATCACTCCAGGTTTCATAGGAAGTCTTCCACCATCAAATCTCTCATGATACATAAGAGACGTCTCTTTTGCATAACGGTCATAAGGAAAGTCCTGCCCATATGTATCAAGCATGATTTCCTTTGTTTTCGTGATCGTAGTTCCGATACAGGCACGATATGGTTCTTCAATGTTTTTGATTCCATATTGATCTGCAAGCTGCAGCCAGCAGTCCATTACTGCTCTTTCTGAGTCAAAAATCACTCCATCCATGTCAAAAACAACCGCTTTAAATTCCCTCACTGACATTTTATCATCCACCTCTGATTCGCTAAGACATCCGTTCGAACATAACCGACAATCCTAACTATACCATATTCATCCGCCTTAATCCACTCTGATTGTCCACCCTTACTAAAAAAAAGAAAAATCCCCAATCCGCACTGCTTAGGGCGCAGCGATTCCCATTTCCAGAAATTGCTATCAGATGTTCAAAAAGACCTATTTTTCCTATATGTTTCACTGAAAAATCGAAACGGTTCAGAGGGTGTAATTCCCACAAAATGACGTCTGGCACCTTATGGCAATCAATTGAATTACTGGACAGGGCTGTTATCCGGTTCCCGGTGAATCCGGACAAAATAAATGACACAGCCGATTAACAGCACGGTGCATGCCGCTACCATAGCCATCTCAGCAGTGAGAGACAGCTTAAACAGCCGCTCTGATGAATTGTTTGAGATCAGAAGGGATACGGCATTTGCAATTCCATGGGCGAGCATAGGCATAAAGATACGCCGTGTTTTTTCGTAGATCAAAACAAAACACATACCGATTCCGAACGCATATACGCCCTGAACGACATTCATATGAAGCAGTCCGAAAAACAGGGAGGAAAGAATCATGGCTGTGATTGGTTTAAATGTCTCCTTAAGCCGGTTATAGCTGAGAATTCTGCAGAGCATCTCCTCCACGACCGGTGCAAGTATCACCATGGAAATAATCTGAAGAAAACGGCTGCTTGTATAGAGGGAAGCGGCAACCTGACTAAATCCTGGGAAGAGATCTGCCAAGTGGGAATAATTGATTAATCCATTCAGACTAATGCAGCAGCTGACACTTAAGATAATCAGTACAATGATATCCAATGGATGAAGGTCTGCTTTTTTTGTGACAGCTGTATTTTTTCTCTGATCACGGCGGTAGAACCAGATCACAAATGGCATGGTTAATAGCTGGGTTGCAATAGTTGCCGGCAGAACATTCCGGTATATAAAATCGGTTAGCTCCGTTGTCATCTGCTGTGGATTCATCGCACCTTGGGACTGATACATCATTATAAAAATTCCAATAAAGCATAATACAAAGCTCGCAACATAAGACCATCCCAGATAAATCAGCAGCGGATAGACCGCCCGCCATATTGTAAACAGAATCTGTTTTACCGAATGTTTTTGCTCATTCATATGTATTGTTCTCCTTTCTATTTCCCAATCTTCCAACAAAGAGGCAGGTTCCCTAACATACCTATTTGTATATAGAGAATCCGCCTCTGATTTGCTAATGCATCCGTTCGAACATACCCCGGTGCACCAGATATCCTATTCTTTTTCTGTAAAAATGATGTTGGGGATAAAAGGTATTTTGCCCCCCCCAACTGATGCCACGTATTGCTCCGTTACTATCCTGCAATTTCTACACCATTAAATACACCATATTCGTCCGCCTTAACCCATCCGGATTGACCATCCTTGCTGAACTGAAGATAGAAAGAACCTTTCGATAACTTGATTTTATTCAGTTTAAGCTTTGTGCCTTTTTTAACAGAAAATGCAACATTGTTCTTGTTTGTGTCGGAATAAAGATTGATTTTTTTCTTAGCTGTAAATACACTCTTATCGACACCGGCAGCCTTTGCAGTAGTTGATTTGAGTGTAAACTTATCACCTGAATACTCATAAGTATAGTTCCATTTAATGCGTCCTGTAGCCATCATCTGTCCGCTGTAGGAAACGATTAAGTTCGAGTCTTTTTCCTTTATTTCCGTTACCATAATATCATTTGCCCCATTCGGCACGGTTTCTGAATAAGGGGTCAGAACACACTTAAATTTACCAAACACAGGATCATATTGATAGATCCGGTCAAGTGTACGGTAATCATTATCTAAAAATTCAACCCATATAAATTGCTGATCCGATGAGAAATCCAGATAATGTATCTCGGCTCTGTTCAATTCCTGTTTCAATGTAAGAGCCGTTTTTCCATCTACACTGAATTTAACGGTACCTGTTCTCCCACTATACTTCATCGACACCTTAAGTGTCTCTTTTACTCCATCTCCCGTCAGATCGATCTTACTGCTTCCTCTCTTCTTTGATTCATCAAGACTAATCACATTGCTTATCTTGGCTTCCGCCTGCTGTGGGTTCACAAAAGCACCAGAACCAATGGAAACAGCAGTTACTGCCGCTAAAGTTAATAATGTAGTAATCTTTTTTTTGAAACGTTTCATTATTTTCTCCTCATTTAATCATATGGTTTTTCGAAAATCAGATGAGTAAGCCTGAATAATGGACTTTCCTGCTTCCCACATCTATTTTCCCATAGAACATTCTATCACTTTGCATCACCAGAAGCAACACCTGTCAACCCCTTTTCTTTTTCAAAAAACAATGGTATAATAAATCCAATATTTTGGCGCTAATGATTACGGAAATTGATTGTACGAATTGGAAACAATGGGATAGGGGCACTTTATGAACAGCGAAACCAGGAATTATATTATTCACTTTGTAAAAGATCTGACCAGACGGATAGACAACCGTTCCGGCATGCCTGCACTTCTTCTGAAACACTATAACAGTTTTTCCATCAATGAAGCAGAATGTCAGGAACTTGCTGCCGAATTTCCAAAATACCGCTTTTTTTATCATCAATTTAATGTGGATCACATGCGGTCTGCTTATGAACCGTTTCTTGACTGGATTGCGGATCAGTTCTCTAAGCAGGAGCATTTGGACGTTGACACGTTTATGGATACCTGCCATGTGTATTCCCTGCACCGGGAAGTAATCAGGGCATGTCTTTTAGGTCTTCCGATTACCCGGTCTGAAGAGTATATTTATAATGAAATCTCATTCGAAAAAGAGCAGATGATTCAGGCAATCGTGAATATGATGCACTTTTTTGCCAAGGATCAGCCTGTCATTATCATTTTGAATAAATTACACCGGTGTGACTGCTCCACCCTCTATATTTTAAACGCTCTTTTCAAAGAACGCACAGGGAAGATCGGCATTTTTGCCACCTATAATGACCTGATTACCCCAGATTCCCATATGAAAGATGACTGGGAACAAATGCTTGAGAAAGCACAGGCCGACCACTGTATCCTGGACTGGGGCTTCAGCACCAGTTTATCTTCCAATAAGCAGGGGCGTGTCTTTATCCCCCGTTCTGACCAGTTCTCCCAGTATCTGGTCACTCTCCACAAGATGTATTACACAGTAGCTTTGGAACAGGCAAACTATTTTGCCTCACTCATTCATCACAAAATCATTATCGGAGAGATAGCGGTTGAGGAAGAAGAGAAATACCAATTTTATCTTTTATATACAAAGATTTCCATATTGTCCGGAAACATATCCAATTCTCTGATTTTGTGCGGAACGCTGGACTCGATGAATGCAGGACACAAATCCAGCCAGAAGCAGTTTTTTGTCCTGTTCCTCTCAGCACTGGCACACACCTATAACGGTCAGGCAAATATTGCCCAGGATCTGGCTGACCAGTGTATTAGCTGTGCCAAAAAGACAGGCGACGCTTTCCTCATTTTCCGGGCAAATCTTCTCAAACATATGACCATTTTCTCCGGTTGGAATGATATCTGGTTATGCGAACTGGACTATGGGGTTGATCCGGAATTACTGGAACAGGCAAAACAATACAACTACCGGAACCATCTGGCGCATATTCTTGTCTATGCCTGTGATAACAAACCGGAGATATACAGCAGTCTGGAGCAGATTGAGAAGAATCTCGGCACATTCCAGAGAGGAATTGAGATTGCCGAAGAATTGGGGAATTCGTTCCTTTTGCTCTCCGCATACCGGAAAAACTTAATGGTTGCATCCACCAATGGCTACTTTGACATTTCCCGTTATTATGCCATTGAAAAAATACAGCCTCTGGTCATTAAGACAAATAACCGTTTCGAAGAAGGAAATGTGTACAATGACCTTGGTTACAACTCATGTGCCACTGAAAAATATCTTGCTGCCAATGAATACTTCAATCAGGCACTAACCGTTTTCTGCGAACTGAATAAGATCGAATACATTGGCGAGACGTTATATAATATGTCGATTAACGGAATTATGGGGGAGGATTACCAGTTTGCTTTCCGCTGTCTGGATCTGGTCATTGCCATTATTAATATTTTCCACTCGGAGAGCATCCGTGTTGCCCACATTTCCAAAGTGCTTGGACTGCAGGCTTTATGCTCCATCCGGATGGGCAATCTGTATAACTGCCGGATGTGCCTTCATACTGCGTATCAGTTTTTAGAGCATATCATTAAAGGAAAATCCGATATGGCACACTTTACCTACTGGGATGATGATCTGTTTTTGTATCATCTCTGTTCCGGTATGATTGCTGCCCAGACAGGTAACGTTGCAAAAGCGGAAAAAGAATACGAACTGGCTTACCTCTTTGGCGGGCCGGAAAAAGGCGGCAGTGTATTTTATTATAATATGTATGCGGAAGAAATGGCTCTTTTATATCAGAAAAACGGAGAAGAAGAGAAGGCTCGTGAGGTTCTCGACAAATGTATTGCCTATTTTGATGAAAAAGGGTATCACAATAAACAGAAACGAATGATTGCCATACGGGATCATAAACCTTATGAGAACCAGCCAATCCATCTTGGTTTTACGATTCCAGGTATTGTGGATCAGATTCAGAAGCTGATTGAAGATAATGCCAACAACTGGGTTATGCAAACATACCAGAGAAAGATTACATATCTGACCACCTGGCAGAAACTGCAGAACAGCATCTTCAATTCCGTCAGTGAGCTGATCTCCCACTCTGCCTCTTCCTTAAAGAGCGAGTTTAACTTTGACCACCTGATCTTTGTCCGCATGGTAAACAAGACACCGGTGATTTTATACAACGATTCCGAAACCGAACTGGATCCTTCAAAATTAGAAATATTGGTAGACTATTTCTGCCATAACCGGACTTCCTTTACCACTTCAAAGTTAAACCGGAATTATTTTGAGTATGAGTCCATTACTTCCCTGTTTGACCAAAGCCATCTTTGTGCCATGATGGGTGTTCCTCTGTTTGTCAATGAGCAGTTAGGTGCTTTTGCCCTTGCCTACATTTTAATGAATGATAACTGGGGAGCTGCCTCTAACGGAATTGTAATCGAGCAGAGTGAAGCCGCTATATTCGAAGTGTTATTCCGTCAGTTAACGGATTCCATTGACCGTCTGGAATCCCACCGGAAGATCCAGCGCCAGAATGCCCAGCTTAACCGGCTCAATATTAAGCTAAAACAGTCTGCGATCTCCGACCAGTTAACCGGACTGTTGAACCGGCAGGGGTTCAAGGAGCTGCTGACAGAAGAAATCAACCTTGCAAAGCAGACAAAAGGCGATGCCCACATGACGATCATTTACTGCGACTTAGATAAGTTCAAATATTGCAATGACACCTTTGGACATGCCGTTGGCGATCAGGTTCTGGTGGCATTCTCAAAACTGTTATCCAGAGTAAGCCAGCATCAGGGTTATGCCATCCGCTACGGCGGCGATGAATTTATTCTGTTTTTCACCCATGCGAGCCGGAGAAGAGTAGAAGAAACGGTTCATGAAATCTATGACACCTTAGAACAAACCGAGGGATTCCGCAAGGAGATTGAAAAGATTACCAATTCCCCGGTTAACGTCTCTCCGGAAGATCAGGTTTCTACCTCCATGGGTATTGCTTTTGCAGATGGCATCCCTTGCGCCGACCTTGTCTACCAGACACTGCATAATGCCGATAAAGCCCTGTACTATGTAAAAGAACACGGCAAACGGCACTTTGAATTCTATGAAGATATCGAAAGCCAGCTTTCCTAGTGCAGCGGTTCGCAGAGTGTTCGAAAGAGACAGTTTTTGGGCACATGGCTGGGAAAAGAGTTTCGGAGAAATGGCTGGCAACACAGAACATACCTGTGTTGCCAGTAACAAAAGCCAAAGATAAAAATTTGTTTACGGTATACTAAATATGCTGAATACAGAAAAATAAGAATATGACGAAAACATAATTTCCATAATCCATCCCATCCGCTATTCGCCAGGCATTCCAGCTGATTCGCATGTGCGAAGTTTGAGTGACTTATCCTTTTTTATACATGGAAATATATTTTGTAGACGATGTTATTTTTTATTTTCATCTTCACTCCAACAAAATCACCACTTTTTAATGCTGCTTTCGCAGACTTCATCGAATACTTTTCATCAGTTCCTGCGGCTGTTATATAAGCTTTGCATTTAGAGGAAATTTTCAAATTCTTTATACTCGTTAAATATTTTTCCTTTGAAAAATCCTCTGTCGATGATTTATAGATATCTCCTTTTATCGACATCTTTTTTCCCTTAATCGTTATCTTAACCGGAGTTTCCGAATACTCTTTTCCCACAACATCTATCCAATATGTTTTGCTGGCAGCCTCAGCCACACAAGAGGTATCTTGTTTTATTCCAACAATGGATAACACAGCAACAAGTACCATAAAAAGTGCTAAAAATCTTTTCTTCATTTTCATCTCTCCTAATCTAAATATTTTTACGATGCCGGATATTTTTACGATACCGGTGTACATCAACCAACTTGTAATACCAATCATTCGTACAGGAATAATCGCAGTAAAAACACCTGATTCGTTTTGGAAATCATATTCTCATCTTATTCTCATTTTTCTATATTCAGCTCATGTCGAGACTTTATGTATCAATCAGAATCCGCATAACTATCTTTCCTTTCCGTACCGTACTTCGTCCACAAGTGCCTGAATATCATCTTCTTTATAGACACCCATTTCCTCAGCGACACCGGAAAAGGCAACCTGTGCTTTGTGGATTGCCTGGGCGGAAGCATTTCTGACTACAATTTCACCATTTTGCTTCTGCAAAAACATCATTTTATCCAATTCAAGTTGAAATGTAAACGGATGCTAGCTACAGAAGTCCGACAGCAGGTAACAATTCAGCCGTAACGACAGCAGGAAGTTTGCAAAACAAAGGAGAATATTGTCTCTAGTTTGCAAAGAGATCGGGAACCTTGCACGGGAGTTTGACAGGAAGCTCCTTTGTAGCATCATCAGTATAGTCCACAAGATTCTGTTGACTTCCTATAAACTATCATATATAATACTGCTGAACCACTGAACCCGCAGATGCGATGTAGGTGGTGTTTTCATTTATTTCGGGTATATTACAAGTCCATACGTATTATTTTCATTCGCTTTCAGATTAAGGCGACCTGATTTTTTTAATGTCACCAATACTCTTTTCACAAACCCTTCATTTATCACATTGGCAACACGTTTAGGTAATTCGTCCTTCTGTGCAGAGGACTCCTATTCTCCTTGAAGAGATATTCCAAATTTTAGACAATTCTTTCAAAAAAGCCCGCGATTCCCCTGGTTCCACAACTGCTCATAAAACCCTTTCTTCTTCAGCAGTTCTTCATGGCTTCCCTGTTCAATAACCGCCCCATCCTTCATCACAAGAATCACATCCGATTCCCGGATCGTGGAGAGACGGTGCGCCACGATAAAACTTGTCCTGCCCTCCATCATCGTCCGGAATGCATTCTGTATCTTGATCTCCGTTCTTGTATCAATGGAAGAAGTCGCTTCATCTAATATCAGCATAGGCGGAAGGGACAGCATAACCCGGGTAATGCACAACAGCTGTTTCTGCCCCTGGGACAAATTACCACCATCTTCCCCGATTACCGTGTCATATCCCTGTGGCATCCGCCGGATAAAACTATGGGCATGGGAGGCTTTCGCCGCCTGGATCACTTCCTCTTCTGTGGCATCCGGTTTTCCGTACATAATGTTCTCCCGGATCGTGCCGCTCTTTAGCCAGGTTTCCTGCAATACCATGCCAAAATTCCGGCGCAGACTCTCCCTTGTCATATCCCGGATATCCACACCATCCACCTTTATACATCCGGATTTCACATCATAAAACCGCATAAGAAGATTGATTACCGTACTTTTCCCACAACCGGTAGGACCTACGATGGCAACCCGCTGTCCCGGTTTTACTTTCAAGGAAAAATGATCGATCAGTTTCTGCTGTGGGGTATAGGAAAAGCTGACATCCTGCAATTCGACCTCTCCTTTTACTTCTCCCATATCAATTCCATCTTCATCCGGTACTTCCAGCGGCTCCTCCAGTAATTCAAACACTCTGGCCGCACAGGCAAGGGCATTCTGCAGCTCTGTTACCACACCGGATATCTCATTAAACGGTTTTGTATACTGGTTTGCATAGCTTAACAGGCAGGTGAGCTGTCCTACCGATAACCCGCCCCTGATTACATAAATCGCTCCAGAGATTCCTACACAAGTATAAACCAGGCCATTGACAAATCTGGTGGATGGGTTGGTCAGGGAAGAAAAGAACGTGGCATCCAGGCTGTATTTCTGCAGGTCTTCATTAAGATGGTCAAAACGTCTGACCGCTTCCGTTTCATAAGAAAATGCCTTCACTACTTTTTCATTTCCAACCATTTCATCAATCAGTGTCGTCATTCTTCCCCTTGTCTCTGACTGTTTCAGAAACATGGAATAAGTCCGTCTGGCAATAAACTGTGCCACAAATAAAGACAGAGGGGTGATTGCTACCACCAAAAGTGCAACTACCACGTTGGCAGAAAATAACAATCCCAGCGTTCCCACAATTGTAATGACACCGGTAAATAACTGGGTAAAGCCCATCAAAAGCCCGTCAGAGAGCTGGTCTACATCAGACACCACACGGCTCATGATATCCCCATACTGATGGGAATCAATATAGGAAAGAGGCAGTTTTTCCAGGCGTTCAAATACATCCCTGCGGATATCATTCACCACATGATAAGTAATCCGGTTATTGCAGATATTCATAAACCACTGGAACAATGCCGTCAGCAGAATCACAACACAAAATACACCTAATATCCGTTTCATTTCTCCAAAGGAAACCTTTCCTGGTGCGATAATCTGATCCACTGCCTCTCCGGTAAGAACCGGGGCATATAAAGTCAGTGCCACCACAAGTGCTGCAAACACAAGAGATAACACAACGAATAGTCCATAAGGGCGGATATACCGAAGCAGGGTTTTCCATGTATTCCGGTTTTTATTTTTTCGATTACTCATGCTGTCTCACCTTCTTTCGGAAACTGGGATTCATAGATCTCACGGTAAACCTCACAATGATCTAACAATTCCCTGTGGGTACCCATCCCGGCCACTTCTCCGTCTTCCAGTACAATAATCTGGTCTGCGTGAAGAATGCTTGATGCTCTCTGGCTGACGATCCAGAGGGAAAGACGGTAACCAAGATGCTTTAGTGCCTCCCGAAGCGAGGCCTCAGTGGCATAATCCAATGCGGAAGCACTGTCATCCAGAATAAGAATCTTTGGTTTTCTCACCAGTGCCCGGGCAATGGTAAGACGCTGTCTCTGTCCTCCGGACAGATTTCTTCCCCCCTGCTCAAGCCATGTATCCAGACCATCCTTTTTAGCCATAACGAATTCCTTTGCCTGGGCTGCCTCCAAAGCATCCCATATCTCCTGATCCGTGGCATCTTCTTTTCCCCATCTCATATTGTCCCGGATCGTTCCGGCAAATAAAACCGCTCTCTGGGGAACCACACCAATGAGACTTCGAAGTTCTTCATATGAGTAATCCTGTACCTTCTGCCCCAGTACCTTCACCTGTCCTTCACTGGCATCATAAAACCTTGGAATCAGCTGCACCAGTGTACTTTTTCCCGAACCGGTACCTCCAATGATTCCAATGGTTTCTCCCATTTTTGCCTGAACGGACAAGTGACTTAAGGAACTTTCGGAAGCCTTATCATAACGGAATGTAACATCCTGAAATTCCACTGCATAATCAGACTTGGCCGGCGCTTTTTTCTCTCCTTCCTCCATGCTGCTTTCCACTTCCAGAAGATCGCTGATCCGGTTGCCGCAGGCAATGGCTTTGCTTAAGGAGACAATCAGATTCGCCAGTTTGATCAGTTCCACTAAGATCTGGGACATATAATTAACCAATGCCACCACTTCACCCTGGGTAATTCTTCCGGTATCCACCTGAATACCTCCCTGCCAGATTAATGCCAGCAGGGCAAAGTTAATCAGGATATAAGTAAGAGGATTCATAAGAGCCGATATTCTTCCCACAAATAACTGCCGGTTCATCAGCTCCCTGCTTGTATCGGTAAAACGATGTTTCTCCTTTTTCTGGCGGTTGAATGCCCGCACTACCCTGGCGCCTTCCAGATTTTCCTTGGTCAAAAGCAGCACTTCATCCAGTTTTTTCTGGACATTCCGGTACAACGGCATACTGGAAAGAATAATTGAAAATACTACCACTGCCAAAAGAGGGATCACCACTGCGAAAAGAACCGCACATTTTACATCAATGGTAAATGCCATAATCATGGCGCCAAATACGATAAACGGAGAGCGTAAGAATAACCGCAGGGACATGTTTACCGCATTCTGCACCTGATTTAAGTCACTAGTCATCCGGGTTGTCATCGTCGATGTTCCCAGCTTATCAATCTCCTGGTAAGAAAGTCCCAGAATATGGCGGAACAGATCATGGCGCAGGGAGGTTGCAAAGCCAACCGCCGCTTTTGCTGCAAAATACTGGGCTGTTACCGAACAAATAAATCCAACCAGACCAAGCCCAATCATAACCACACACATGCGAAGCACATAAGGAACATCTGCATGTTTTATTCCCACATCAATGATATGTGCCATCACAAGGGGAGTGAGAAGTTCAAAAGAAGCTTCCAGAAGTTTAAATAATGGTCCAAATACGGTTTCTTTTTCATATCCTTTCAGATACTTTAATAATTTTTTCATTTCGGTCGTCTCTCCTGTCTTGTTTGTCAACTGCGGACTGGGTCCAGTAAAATCACCGGATGTTCCACATCTGCTGCCAGATCCGCAACTACCCTGTTAGCGGTAAATAAGAGTACCTGTTCCTTAGAGCCCTGGGCATATTCCCTTAAAAAATCCATCGTGTCTTCCAGACGGCTGTCATCATACCCGGAAAAAAGTTCATCCAGAATCAGTGGATAAGATTCCCCCTGTCTCTGTAATCTTCCTGCAACCGCAAGACGTATTGCCAGATAGATCTGCTGTCTTGTTCCGGCACTAAAAAAGCCCGATTCCCGATATCTTCCTCTTGCCTGTACCTGCACTTGAAACGTATCATCAATCAGAATATCCCGGTATGCCCCATTTGTAAGCCGTGACAGAATATCTCCTGCCTCCCGGTTAAGCTGTGGAAGGAACGAAGCATTCTGTTCTTCCAGCGCCTGAGATAACAGTTCTCTGGCAATGGCAAGACTCTTATAATATGCCTCCATCTTATCCTGTTCCTCTTTTGCCAGCCGGTATTCCCGTGCTACGGTATCCGGATTGCGTTTTCCATAACGGGACAAGAATTCTTCCAGGGCATGATCTGCCTCGTCTTTTCGTTTTCTCTGGCATGTGGTCTGCCATCTTTCATAATACCGGACTGCCCCATATAGAAGAGCAAATACCAGAGCCGCAAGGAAAAAGAACGGATTCTGAAAGATTCCAAGAAGTACTGTGGCAATGAACGCAGTCATAATCATCCAGCCTGCCAGCTTAAGCTTTCCGGCATCAGCCGGATCCATTTTCTGTCCATCCAGAAGCTCCTGCTTCTTCTCCATGAATTCCTCTGATTCCTTTTTTTCCTGCCAGAGAATACGGCAGCATTCCCTCTGTTCTACCAGTTTTCCCTGATCGCCCCGCTTAGATACCAGATCTTCCATCGCATGCTCTAACCGGGTAAGCGCCACACTGGCAGAATAATCCGGCTCGTTTTTTCGATCAGGCTCCAACAGATGACCGGCATACGAATCTTCTTTTCCGCTTGTCCGAAACATGCCATTGATGCTCGCACAGACAATCCGGTCATAATCCGGCAGGGAAAGTCCGAACAAATACTCTCCCACATCCTGTTCTTTCGGAAGTTCCACCTCTGTCTGGGTAGTCAGACAGATTAACTGCGTCTCATCCTGTCCCGGGGTCTGACCAAACCGTTTATACAGCCGGTACTGTTTCTCCTGCCACCAAAACTCCAGGCTTCCCTCCATGGCACTTTTATCCCATGGCTGATTCCGTTTTCTCGGGTTGTTGCTGATCTCTTTGCCCCTTTCCGTCTTACTGTAAAACATCATCCGGATAAAATGATAGATCGTCGTCTTTCCACTTTCATTTGGTCCATAGAACACCTCAAGTCCCGGCTTCAATTCCAGCCGCATGCCGGATATTCCGCCAAAATGAACGATATCAAGAAGGCTGATATACACGATAATCCACCTCCTCTGAAAATGCCCGAAGCCCAAGCCTCATGGCATCCATATAGATTTCTTTTTCTTCCTCTGGTACCGTATCCAGAAGTTCACGACATTTTTCAGCATAGATCTTCTTTACCCCGGAAAGCCTCTCTTCCCTCTGGTCAAGACGGATGTAACGTTCATCGAATAAGACAACCTCTCCTTCTTGGGAAAGTGTCTTCTCCAGTTCCTTTAAGGGAAGCTCTTCTTCCACGGTTCGCTCCCCCACAAGATGAATCCGGTAATGTCCCGGTTCACAGACAGACTCCCGAAGCTTTTCCACAAGCTCTTGAAAATCATAACTGCCTGGCTTTATCGTCATGGATAGCTCCCGGTACTTTGGTGCCCCGCTTCCATAAAACGTAAGACTCGCCTGTCCTTTTTCCACGGTGGCAATATAAAACCCTTTCTCTCCCTGCTCATCAAATCCTCTCCCGCACAGACACCCGGAATAGGCATAGCAGGTATTTCCCACATATTGCGGCTCACTTCGTTTATGGATATGTCCAAGTGCCACATAATCAAACCCGCATTCTTCCAGATCCTCCTCTGTAAAATGCTTCCCAAGTGTTCCGTGAAACAATCCAATCTGAATACGGTCTTCTTCTCCATCCACCTCTTTAAAATCCAGTCTTTCTTTCTGGTAACCACATCCCCATATAGTCACCGGAAGATTCCGGATCTCGATTTTCTGCCAGCCATGGATGAGTGTAACATTGGATGGCCATATGACTTCCTTCGCATAAGGAGAATCCGGTGTATCCGGATCATGATTTCCCGGAATCAGCACAATGGATAGCTCCTCATATTTTTCCAGTGCACGAAGAAACCATTGGAGCGCTTTCCTTGACACCGGAACCTGATCAAACAGATCTCCTGCAATCAATAAAACCGTTACGTTTTCCTTCCTGCATACATTCATCATCCGAAAAAAAGCCTTCGTGTTTTCATCCAACCGAAGACCTCCTCTCCCATCCTCTTCTGCAAATGACGGTGCCAGATGAACATCTGCACAATGGGCAATCTTAATATACGAATTCATCAGATCATCTCTTTTCTCATAGGAAAATGGTTACAATAATATCATATCACATCCCCCTTTGGCTTGCCACACCAAGTTTCCCATGATACAATGATAATAGATAACACACAGTGATTGGTAAATAGAACGACTACCCAATGGGAAAGGAGATTCTTTATGTACCGCTATG
>JAQXIP010000015.1 GCA_029007845.1 Clostridiales bacterium | reverse complement strand
CTTGTACGTCATCTTTTACAGCCTGCAAGTCTGTTTTTACACCTTGTACGTCATCTTTTACAGCCTGCAAGTCTGTTTTTACACCTTGTACGTCATCTTTTACAGCCTGCAAGTCTGTCTTTACACCTTGTACGTCATCTTTTACAGCCTGCAAGTCTGTCTTTACGCCTTGTACGTCATCTTTTACAGCCTGCAAGTCTGTTTTTACACCTTGTACGTCATCTTTTACAGCCTGCAAGTCTGTTTTTACACCTTGTAAATCGACTTCAACCCCTGACACACGCTGTTTCAGTTCTTGCGTACCCTGATATATAGCCTCTAACAATTGCCGATCCGTCATTTTACCCCGTCCTCCTTTTCAACTATACTATCACAGGAAAACGGGCATGTAAAGTCCGATTAATTATCAAGCTGACGCATTTTATGATGTTGAATCTTTTTACTCCTGTAATGCCTGATCAATCCCATTTGCAATTCCGTCTACAATTTTGTTCTGATAATCATCTGTAGACAATTTCTTATCTTCCTGTGGATTGCTCATATAACCCATTTCTACAATTGTTACCGGTACATTGCACCAGTTGATACCACTCATACTGTCTGTCTCCCATACGCCTTTGCTGGCAGCATTGGTTTCATTTAGGATCCCATTCAGAACGGCAGAAGACAATTTTTTTGATTTCTGATACCATTCTCCATTATAAGGATTGGACGGTGTCTGACAGATGGTCATGACACCGTTTACACTGCTGTTATTATCGCCATTTGCATGAATACGGATGAAAGCATCTGCATTTGCCTGATTTGCCACTTGTGCCCGCTGGCTGTTGCTGATGTCCACATCATTTGATTCCCGTACCATGATGACTTCATATCCACGTTTTTCCAGTTCATCACGCAGTTTTTTTGCCACAATCAGATTCAGTTCATACTCTGGGAGGCCAGTAGAGGTACCGGTTGTTCCAGATGAAACCTTAGCTTTCATTTCGCTTGCGCCAGGTCCGATCGGCTCTTTCTCTGAATTCTGCCGCTTTTGATGTCCGGCATCAATTACAATCAGCCCCTCTGATTTGATCTCTTCCGTAGTAAGATATTCGCTCGCCACATAGTAGTCTTTGCCATTTATTTTTACTTTGCTCCATGTCTCGTTAAACCCGATACGCTTTAATTTTTCTCCACGATTCAAGATAGAAACAACGGTTTGATCATGTTCGGTACTTGCTTCGGTTCTTACCCGGACTTTTTCGGTAACATAAACCGTCTCAGATACTTTCTGAAATTCATACCCACAGTCCGATTCATTCACCGGCTTGGCAGACGGTTCCGGTGTTTTTTCCAAAACAGGTGGTTTGGAAGGGGACACTACGAGATCGTCCATAGTGCTTTCGGACACCTCTTCGTAATCTGTCTGTTCTTCTTTTGCACAGGCAGAAAAGAGGAACAGACAAAGAAAAGCACTTAATAATAAAACAACCTTTTTCTTCATAGTGCCTATAACCAATCACTAAGAGAATCCAGATCTTTAAGCTGGTCAAGCAGTTCTTCATATGCTTCTGTTAATCCAGACGGAATATACATTGGCACCAAAATTCTGCATAAAATTGCAAAGACTACAATCGAAAGAATGGCAACTGCACATATGATATATACCATTATATTCTCATCCATCAGTTCACTTCCAGAAAGCGCATTCGTCAAAAAGATCAGACCAGAGAGTGCCGATAAAGCAAAAATAACAATTCCCCATGTAAGATTTAAAAATGCGACCAGAATGGCTGCTGCAACAAAAATGCTTGTACCAACCGCACGGACTGATACTGCGCAGACCATGTTCCAAAATGTTGCAGTTCCTTTACTGATTTTAGCACCTACATACAATAATCCTGCAATTGCAAAGGATAATGCAAGTGATCCAACCATTGTTAAAACAAATGCTTTTGGCATATTTATCAGATATTTTGAATCCACATCTCCAAGATAAGAGACGGCTGATTCAACTGCACTGTTTATTTTTCGAAAAAGGATCAAAAAGAAAAGACTGCTTAAAACTGCCTGCATTACAAGAAAACCAACGGCAAGCTTCCGATCCTCTGCCTCAACAAATTGTTTTCCCATCTCAGATGGTTTTTTAATAATTCCCAGCAATGCACCACATAATTTTTGCAAATATGCACCGGAAGCCTCTTTTGCCTGATTAAATTTTTCCTGATATTGCTGCGGATCCATCTGCTGATTATTCATTGGCTGGCCACTATATTGCATATTCATCTGCTGGTTGTTATACTGCATATTCATCTGCTGGTTGGTTACTGGCTGGCTGTTTACCGGCTGGTCATTTACCGGCTGGCCACTATACTGCATATTCACAGGCTGATCATTCACCTGCTGATTTGTTCCCTGATTCTGGCAATCACAGATTTCACCATCTTCTAATTTTTTTCCACAAAACATACAAAAAGCCATATTCTTTTTTCCTCCTGTCGTTTTAAATCCTGTCTTCTTTTTTAATAATAGTAAATTTCACTTATCTCCATGGAGCGTAATGTCCATTCTCCATCCCAGTTTGTATAAAACATGGTTCCATAATAGCTGCCACTTTTGTCATAGTCTTCCAATTCACCGGTCCACCAGTCTTTTGAAGTCGAGACGCATGTAAATGGGGCAGTAAACGCCACTTCAATGGATGGATATCCATAATCGGTGTCTCCTTCCTCAGCATCCACTGCAAAATTACTGAAATTGACTTTCTTTAAACCAGTACCATCATCAGAATAAAAGCATCCTTTCAGATCTTCATACTCTTGAGACAATTCAGAAAAGTTATCCTCAGCCAATTTCAGATCGCTGATTTCATTCAGCCCGGTTTGATGTACTGCACCTTCCCACACTGATTTAAAATCTGCCTCAGCCTGTTTTACAACAGTTTCAAAGATTTCCGGTTTTATGCAGATGGTACCATAATATACCTCATAAAACGTATCATCATCTTCCGTCAGTTCAAACGACATTGCCACGTCTTCATAAACATCATGAGTGACATCTGCCTTGTAAGAACCAACAAACATTTTTGGAATCAGATAACAGTCATTTTCTCCCTCATCCACAGAATCAAAGTACTTTGCGCCCAATTCGATCCCCTCAAGTTTTACTTTTGAATCTTTTAATACTCTAAGGCTCACATCTTTTTGAATATAATCTCCTACATTAACCTTCCATTGATCAAACAAAAAGAATTTCTTATCAGATGCCTTATCCAGTCTCACAGAAAAGGAATAGTCCTGTGTATCTTCTTTCATGCGGTATGTAATCTGGATTTCTTTTGAATAATCATCCTTATTTGTTTTTGCTTTCTTCACTTTATAATTACTTATATTTTTGCATCCAATCTGATCCACTACCTTTTCAAAAAAGGTTTCATTCACAAATTCTGTTTCATCTACCTCGACTAGTCCATATGCTTTTTTTGTATCTCCTGACATAACGGATACAAAATATTCTTTCGCAACCATTTCCGGCGAAGTATATTCCTTCATTTTTGTATAAAAAACACCAGCTAAAACAACAAGCGCAATGACTTCAACTGCAATTACTTTTGTAAACAGAGAAATCTTCTTAGCCACGGGTCTTTGCTGTGGCATTGGCTGCGGTTTTGGCTGCGGTTTTGGCTGCATCTGCGGATGCGGCATTGGCTGTACCTTATTTCGAATTTCAATCTTATATCCGCAGTTGTCGCAAAATAATGCCTGATCTGGTAATTTTTTTCCACACTTTTCGCAAAACACAATTTCACCCCCTATTTCCAGTTCTTCTCTTCCTCATATTTTACAATTAAGTCCCTGTTTGCGATCTCATATTTGTTTAATTCACTGTCCGAAACTTCATCTACCGTTCCTTTATACCAGTCCTTACTTTCAAAGTATTCTTTCACCTTCATATCCTTTTTGAATATTCTACCGTGTCTGGCATAGATTTCATTTCTGGCAAGTTTCACTTCTTCTCTAGTCAGACTTTCTAAATCTTCTTTTTTGTAATACTTTTTGTCACTGTCCGGAAGAATGTAGTCCGCATCATCATTTTCACCATTCTCTTCTTCATTTTTCCCAGACACTCCAGAACGGCTTACCAAAAATCCATCCATTGATGACTGGATCACATTTTCTTCTATTTCGTCTTCGTCCTCATTCCCAGACGGTATGCTGTCTTGATCTTCTGACTGTTTCTCTGAATATGAGCCGATTTTCGAACTCCGATTCAGTTCGACCATAAGAAAAACATCGGGAATTGCAAAAACAGCAACACACAAGGCAAGTAAAACCATTAGCAGCTTTTCTTTCATCTTCTGTCTTTTCCTCCTTTACCCTAACAATTTATTCTTTTGTTTAAACCACTTGTCAGTATACCACAAAAACTGACATATGAAAATGACAAAATTCTAAGTTTTATGCTTTCTTTGCTTCAATTATTAAAAGACAGCCTTCCCCTACCTTAATCTCCGCCTGTTTTTCCACAATCTCATTGCTAATTCCAATGCTTTCCCCATATAAAAAATCCCGGTTCTCCACCGGATATTTTACACCAGAAAGTGTCACCCGTTTTGCTGTTCCAGAAAAAGGCAGAACGGAGAGATACGAACCATATGCTTCTTTTTTTTCAATGATCCGGGAATCTGTCGTCATGGAAATTCGGCAGACTGCATCCAGAAAACAGATTCTGATTCCCTGTCTTATGCAGTCATACATTGCATGAAGACTGCCCAGCACATGATCAAGACGGCTGCCGGTTGCACCAAGGACAAGAATCTGCTCCGGATCCTCCTGCATTGCCCGGAGAATGGCAAGATGCGTATCCGTCAGATCCTTTTCCGGGCAATAGGATTCAATCTGAACAGAACGACTTTCCTCCACTTGCTTTTCCCGGTATTTTTCCAGCACTTCATTCGATACCGTATCAAAATCTCCTAAAATGATATCCACCGGAATATGCCATTCATATGCTTTTTCCAAAGCTCCATCTACGCATAGTACCAGACAGCCGGTATGTTTTTTTTGTACATGAAGAAACAATTCTTTTGAAAGATCCCCTCCGGTTAAAATCATTACTTCTCTCTTCTTAGTCATATTATTTTTACTCCGCTTCTCGCATTATTTGCAAAAAATTCTGAACATTCTCCCAGATATCTCCTTTGAACACTCCTGTTCCAGAGACAAGCACATTTGCTCCGGCATCCAGTACTTCTTTTGCATTCAAAAGATTCACTCCCCCGTCCACCTCGATTGCAATCTCTTTTCCAGTCCGGTTAATCCGTTCCTTTAATTCTCTTATTTTATCCAGAGAGGAAGGAAGGAATGCCTGACCACCAAAGCCCGGATTCACACTCATGATGAGCACCATATCCAGGTCTTCCAATATATAATCCAGTGTATGAAGCGATGTGGCCGGATTTAAGGCAACGGCTGCTTTTAGTCCCAGATCATGGATTGCCTGGATTGACCGGTTCAGATGGGTGCAGGCTTCCGCATGGACGGTAATCAGGTCTGCACCTGCCTCCTTAAAATCCGTAAAATATCGATCCGGATTCCCAATCATCAGGTGTACGTCAAATAACCGTTTTGTCAATGGACGGATCGATTTCATTACAGGCATTCCAAATGAGATGCTTGGCACAAACATTCCATCCATCACATCAATATGAACAAACTGTGCTCCTGCCTTGTCCAGCACCTGAACCTGTTCTCCTAAAGTTGCAAAATCTGCAGATAATAACGACGGTGACAGATAATTCATTTTCCTTTTCCTCCATATCGTTTTTGTTCTTTGATTTCCATCAGCATCTGGCAGTAATTTTCATAGCGTAATGGACTGATTTCTCCTCTTTCTACCGCTTCTTTCACCCCACACTCCGGTTCACTCTGGTGCATACAGCCCTGAAACCGGCAGTATGGTTCATATGTTGAGAATTCCCGGTAATAGCGTGGCAGTTCCTCCTTTGTGACTGCATCCACCATCAAAGAAGTAAATCCGGGAGTATCCATCAGAAACGTATGTTCATTCACAAGAAACAGTTCCGAATGCCTTGTTGTATGTTTTCCCCGTTTCAGCTTTTTTGAGATATCTCCTGTTTCCATATTGGCATCTGGAACAAAGCAGTTCAGAATCGACGATTTCCCCACCCCGGATGGTCCGGCAAGTGCAGATGTCTTTCCATTCAGTACCGATTCAATCTCTTCTACTCCAGAAGAAGAATAGGTATCCGATGAAATAACCGGATATCCGGCAAGAATATATGGCTTTTTCATCTCTTCTAGTTCTTTGTCTGTTACCAGATCCCTTTTATTCAGACAGATTACCACTGGTATATGGCGTTTTTCCATCATAACGAGAAAGCGGTCCAATAAATGAAAGTTAGGCATCGGTTTTGCCGCAGCAAAAATAACCAATGCCTGATCAATATTGGCTACTTCCGGCCGGAGCAACTGATTGGTACGGGGGAGGATCCTGCTCACCGTACCAGTCTTTTCCTCCGGATCAATCACTTCTATGTCTACCAGATCCCCCACAAGAGGTTTCTGGTTCTGGTTCCGGAAAACTCCTTTTGCCTTACAGCAAAACAAGCCTTCCGATTCAACATAGACATAATAAAACCCGGCAATGCCCTTTATTATTTTTCCCTGCATCACTGTGCCACCTTTTTAAATGACACACCGATGGAATCCACCTGTTTTCCGTCCAGATAAACAGTAAGGGTACCTGCAGACGCACTGCTGCCTTCCACATACAGATCTAACGGAAAATCCGAGCTGTCACATACCGAATTATAAACCGTCGTTTTCTTACCATCCTGAGACAGCACAATCTTAACCGCTCCCTCTTCCTCATCACTGTCAAACGGACTATTGCTGATAGTCACATTTGCCTCATATTTATAAGTTGCAGACGGTCCAAGGCTCACCGTTAATTCGATAGCAGTTCCTTCATCCACTTCCGTGTTAACCGAATAGCTTTGCTTAATCACCTGACCTTCCGGATATTTATCCGAATTCACATACTGGGTCTTGCCCACCGTTAATTTTGAAGCCTTTATTCTTTCTTTTGCTTTCTCTTCTGTCATACCAACCAGATCCGGCACATACACTTTCTTCGTTTCTCTTCCGGTACTAACAACAACCGTAACCGTGTCACCATCTGCTACTTTGCTCCCTTTTTCCGGATTGGTACGGATGACTTTTCCTGCCTCTACAGTATCACTTGGCTCTTCTTGGAAACGTACTTTCAATCCTTCATTTAACAGTGTATTCTGAGCCGCATCTTTTGACATCCCATACACATCCGATACGGTCAGATCTTTTCCTGTACTGACCGTCAAAGTAACTTCCATACCCGCTTCCAGTTTTGTTCCTTCTTCCGGATTCTGGTCAATGACCTCGCCAGCCTTATAAAGATCGGATGGTTCTTCTACTTTATTTATTTTTATATTATATTTTTTTAATGTTTTCTCTGCCTCTTCATAAGTAGTACCAACCAGTTTTGGCATTACTTTTTCGTCTTCCGGTTTGGAAGAAACATCCGATGTCGTCACGCCTGCTGTCGGCTCAGACGGGAGTGTATGATCAATACCAGAGCCACGGAAAAACAGCTTAGATACAAGGAACAACACAACAAGCACCAAAATGACAGCTGCAATAATTCCACCTGCAACCATCAGTTTCTCCAGTTTCGGATCCACTTCCCCTTCGTCTTCCTCTTCCTCATCCGGTTCCTCTATCTCTTTCTCCGGATCGTGCATGACAACACTCTGCCCATTTTTCGCAGCTGACTTAATATGATTTAACTCATCATCCGAAATGCTGATTGTTGGTGAATCGTTCACCACAACCGGTGTGGAAACAAAGTCCACATTCGGGTTTAAGATTGATTTCTTTAAATCTGCAATCAGTTCCCCGGCACTTAAATATCTGCGTTCCGGCTTTTTCTGCATACATTTTTCTACAATGCGTTCCAGACTAATCGGGACATCCGGCTGCAGATCCCGGATCGGAGTTGCCTCTCCCTGAATGTGAAGCAGGGCTACTGACACAGTATTATCCCCTACGAACGGCACCTGTCCGGTAAGCATCTCATACATGGTAATTCCTAAGGAATAAATATCACTTTTTTCATCGCTATATCCGCCTCTTGCCTGTTCTGGCGAAATATAATGTACCGATCCCATGGCATTTGAGGTAATCGTATCAGAAGTAACCGCTTTTGCAATTCCAAAATCGGTGACCTTTACTTTTCCTTCTCTTGATATAATAATATTCTGAGGTTTAATATCACGGTGGATAATATGGTTTGCATGGGCAGCTTCCATTCCCTGGGCAATCTGGATTGCAATTCCGATTGCTTCTTTTACTTCTAAGCGTCCTTTCCTCTCAATGAAGCTTTTCAGGGTAATCCCTTCTACAAGTTCCATGACAATATAACGCAGACCGTCATCCTCTCCCACATCATATACATTTACTACATTCGGGTGGGACAGTCCGGCTGCCGACTGGGCTTCTGCCTGAAACTTCGTAACAAATTTCTCATCTTCGCTATATTCTCTTTTCAGAATCTTAATGGCAACAAACCGGTTCAACCGGTTATCTTTTGCTTTATATACATCTGCCATTCCACCAGATCCGACTTTTTCAATTATCTCATATCTGTCACTGATTAATACTCCTGGTTTCACCTTTTCTGATCCTCCTTTAATCTCATATCCTTACCAGAACTACACCGATATTATCCCGGCCGCCTTCCTCGTTTGCTCTCTTTACCAGCAGCCTTCCGGCAGCTTCCATATCTTCCCCTGACTCACTGACTGCCCTCTTGATCTCACTGTCGTAAAGCATATTAGATAATCCATCGGTACACATGACGATGACATCATCTGTTTTAAGGTGAATTTCAAAATAATCTGCCTCAACAAAAGGATTCGTGCCTACCGCTCTGGTAATGACATTCTTATGTGGATGAAATCTTGCATCTTCTTTCAGTAACGATCCTGTCTGTACCATCGCTTCAACCAGAGAATGATCCACGGTTATCTGGGTAATCTCCCCATCCCGTATCAGATACAATCTGGAATCCCCGATATTGGCTACATATAGCATATCATTCATCACAGTGGCTGCAACTAAAGTAGTGCCCATTCCTTCATAATCTTCACTGGAACTGGCTTTTTCAATTACTGCCTGGTTTGCCTTCGCAATCGCTTCGCTTAAAATACTGACGGGAGTTTTTAAGGTAATCTGTTTCACTTCTTCCACCATTGTATCGACTGCACAATGGGAAGCAAGATCCCCGGCTTTATGCCCTCCCATACCATCTGCTACAAGATAAAGATTCGAGAGGTTTCCAATTGGGTCATCATGGCAATATACATAATCCTGATTCACAGACCGCTTCTGTCCGATGTCAGTGATTGAAAATGACTGCATGTGTATCCGTCTCCTCCCTTACTGTTTTTGATCCATATAACTCTTTCTTAACTGACCACAGGCTGCATTAATATCTGCGCCCATTTCCCTTCTTATAGTAACATTTATATGATATTTTTCAAGTATTAATTTGAAAGCCTCAATTTCTTTTCTGCCGGAGTGGGTATAACTGCGCTCTTTAATGGGGTTTACCGGAATCAGGTTCACATGGCACGGAAAGCCTTTCAACAGACTTGCAAGTTCAAGTGCCTCTTCCCGGTTGTCATTAACCCCCGCCACCAGACTGTATTCAAAGGTAATCCGTCTGCCGGTTTCTGAAAAATAATCCTTACATGCTGCTAACAGTTCTTCCACCCCATAACGGTTCGCAACCGGCATCAGTTCCCGCCTTTTTTCGGTATTGGGAGCATGAAGAGATACCGCTAAAGTAATCTGAAGCTTCTCTTTTGCCAGTTCCCTGATTTTTTCCACAATTCCACAGGTAGACACAGTAATATTTCTCTGGCTGATATGAAGTCCCGGCTCCCGGCTGATCAGATGAATAAAACGCAACAGATTCTCATAATTGTCCAGCGGTTCCCCCGTTCCCATGACCACAATATTCGATACCCTCTCTTTTGTCTCATTCTGAATCGCATAAATCTGTCCAAGCATTTCTGAGGCGAACAGATTCCTTTCGAGTCCTAACAGTGTAGAAGCACAGAACCGGCATCCCATACGGCATCCAACCTGGGACGAAATACACACACTGTTTCCATGATGATAGCGCATCCATACACTTTCAATTACATTTCCGTCTTCTAACTGAAACAGGTACTTTTTGGTATCGTTGTTTTCCGAAGTAAGAACAGACAAAATCGTCATCCGGGGTATTCGGTAGTTTTCCATCAGCTTTTCCCGGAGAGGCTTGGAAAGATTTGTCATATCTTCAAACTGTTCCACAAGTTTTTCATGAAGCCACTGATAGACCTGTTTTGCCCGGAATGCTTTTTCTCCCATTTTTTCCATATCTTTTGTTAATTCTTCAAGTGTCATGGAACGAATATCTTTTTTCTCTTCCTGTCTCTCGTCCATCGGATCACTCCCTTCGAAAACATGCAAAAAAGAATCCATCACAATCGTTAATTCCGGGAATCAGGGTGAGATACCCCTTTTTCATCTGCTCCTCCTGCCAAGGTTCTGGAAGAAATCCAAGTTTCGTAAGATAACATACCTGATCCGGCTGTAATGAAAATCCGCCCTGTTTTAGGATCCACTCAACATTGGCCTCATTTTCTTCTTTGTTTATCGTGCAGGTGCTAAAAAGCAGTATCCCACCCGGCTTTACATATGTCATGGCATTAGAGAGAATTTCCCGTTGCAAGGTAATTAAGGAACGAATGCTTTCCGGCTTTATCTTATAACGGATATCCGCCTTTTTCCCAATAACGCCAAGACCTGAACAAGGCACATCCGCAATCACTACATCAGCACAAGCCAGTTCCTCATGGGGAACTGCACGTCTCGCATCCCTTACCTTTGGTGTCATCATCAAAAAGTTCATACGTTCTTTATTCTCATTCAACCGTTCTACTTTTGCTTCGGAAACATCAAAGGAATGTACCAGACCATTTTTTCCTGCATACTCACAGGCCAGAAGACTTTTTCCACCGGGGGCTGCACATACATCCACCACAGTCTGCCCTGGCTTTATGCAGGCAGCTGCAACTGCCAGCATGGAACTTTCATCCTGTACCCAGAACATTCCTTCCTCATACCCCGGAAGATCCTCCAGAAGATCATATCCCTTTATCCGGACTGCCTGTTCAGCAAGATAAGCTGCTTTTTTTACTTGAAGGCCAGACAGATAGGGGGAATTCTTTTTTGCTTCGAGAAGAAGCTTTTCATATGCATCCACCTTTATTTTACTTTGGGAAATATGCAGGGTCGTATAGGATTCTGCCAAAAAAGACTGAAAAAACGTTTCTGTCATTTCGATTCCGTATTGTCTGGTACATCGTTCACACAGCCACATTGGCATGGAGTAACGGATGGATAACCAGTCAAGAGATTTGCTGTCCGGCTCCATAAGCGCAACACTGCCATCCAAAAAGCCTCTTGCCAGGCTTCTCATTACTCCATTCACAAATCCCCGCAAGCCGGAAAATCCTTTTTTTACAGCCAGATTCACCGCCTCATTACAGGCTGCACGATCCGGAACCGCATCCATGTATTTCAGCTGATAGGCTCCAAGGCGCAAGATATTTCGGATCACCGGCTTCATTTTCTTTACTTTTGTTTTGGACACCTGATTAATGAGGTAATCCAGTTCCAACAGATGTTCCAGTGTTCCCTGTGTCAGCCTTTTGAAAAAAGCCCGGTCTTCTTTTGGAAGATATTGGTATTTCACCAGTGTTTCCTTAATTACAACGGAGGCATTCTCCTCTTTCTCAATAATAGAAAGCATTGCCTCTAATGCCAGTTCCCGCACGGAAACAGTCTGATTCCCATTTCTAGCCATTGTATTTCCTTTCTGTCTGCTTGTTGATCTTAATGCCAATCAGTCCCGACGGCGGTTTAATAACACAAGACGCATTAATTGTAACAGAGAGCCGACCGCTGCGGCCACGTACGTCATGGCGGCTGCACAAAGCACTTTCCGTGTCATTGAAGCTTCCTGCTGGGACAGAATATGACACTCCTTAAGCATTACAAGTGCCCGGTGGGATGCATTGAATTCTACCGGAAGTGTCACAAGCTGAAAGAGCACGGACAAGCTGAATAAAATAATGCCAAGATAAACAACCGTATATCCCATGCTTCCACGAATCAAAAAACCGACAACAAATAACGGCCATGCAATCTTGGCGCCAAAATTAGCTATAGGAACAAGGGCAGAACGAATTTTTAATGGGACATAGCCCTTAGCATGCTGAACCGCATGACCACACTCATGAGCTGCCACTCCGATTGCTGCTACAGAACCGGACTGAAAAACAGAATCAGAAAGGCGGAGCGTTTTTGTTCTAGGATCATAATGGTCCGTAAGGTTTCCACGAATATGCTCAATCCGGACATCATAGATTCCTGAATAGCGAAGAATCTGTTCAGCAGCCATTGCACCAGTCATTCCAGTCCGGCTTTGAACTCTGGAATAAGTTGAAAATGTGCTGTTCATGAAAAACGATGCCAGAAGTGACAGCACCATTGCCAGAATAATCAGCACATAAGTTGGATCATAATAAGATACATACGGCATAAAAATATCCCCTTCCTATAACAAGATCATCCCATCTTTCATCGGATACCCTCTTAAAAAGGCATCTGAATCCATACGTTTCTTTCCTTCCATTTGAAGCTCTTTAATGCACAAAATTCCCTGTCCGGTCTGAACACGGATTCCCCGTTTATCCGCCGATAAAATGAGCCCAGGCGTACCGGAACTGTTCTCATCTTCAATCTGGGCGCGCCATATTTTCATAGTCTTTCCATCTAGTGTACAGTATGCGCTTGGCCATGGATTTAATCCACGAATCTGGCGCTCCAGTACAACCGCTGATTTTGAAAAGTCAATTTTTCCCATATCTTTTGTTAATATTTTTGCATAACAGGACTGGGAATCGTCCTGTTTCGTACGGACAATGCTTCCAGCTTCTATTTTGTCCAGTGTGCTTAATAGAAGCGCCCCGCCTTTGGATGCCAGTTTGTCATGAAGGCTGCCTCCGGTTTCATCCGGTGCAATCTCAACCTCCACTTTCTCCAGCATATCACCAGTGTCCAGCCCCACATCCATCAGCATCGTGGTAATCCCGGTCTTTTCTTCCCCGTCAAGGATCACCCATTGGATTGGCGCGGCACCACGGTACTTTGGAAGAAGGGAAGCATGAACATTTACACATCCATACTTTGGAATATCTAAAATATCTTTTGAAAGAATCTGTCCAAATGCCACTACAACAATCATATCCGGCGCAAGTTCCCTAAGTGTAATCACAAATTCCAGTTCTTTCACCCGGACCGGCTGGTACACCGGAATGCCATACTCTTGTGCTTTCTCTTTTACCGGTGGAAACTGCATATTTTTCCCTCGTCCTCTTGGCTTATCCGGCTGTGTCACAACGGCACAAACTTCATGTCTTGATTCTGCCAGTGCCGAAAGTACCGGAACCGCAAAATCTGGTGTTCCCATAAATACAACCCGCATTTGATCCGCCATCCTTTCCATCTTACGAATTCTTCTTAACTTTCTTCATTCATGATGCGTTCGAGTTCTTCATTCGTAATGAGTCCGCCTTCCACCCGTTCCACATAAAGATGTCCATCCAGATGCTCGATCTCATGACAGAGTGCTCTGGCAAGAAGTTCTGTTCCTTCCACCCGGATCTCCTGCATATTCTCATTATAGGCTTTCACCACTACATGATCCGGTCTTGTTACCAATCCGGATTTGCCAGGAACACTTAAGCATCCTTCATATCCGGTCTGTTCTCCGTCTTTCGAAAGAATCTCCGGATTAATCAGAACAAGCGGCTGATCTCCATCCATACTTACATCAACAACTACAATCCGTTTTAAAATTCCAACCTGAGGTGCAGCAAGCCCAACTCCACTGGCATCATACATCGTATCCAGCATATCCTCAATCAGAATCCGGTCGCGATCCGTTAACGATGTTACCTCTCTACATATTTTGGTCAGACAGGGATCCCCCATCGTACGAATATTTCTTAAAGCCATATTCAATCTCCTTCAATCATTAAATTAATCCGTTCTTTCTAAATTACCATGTTTTCCAATAAAACTCAAGTCCTGCCACCAAATTGTTCGCTACTGTTGTAACAGTTCAGCTGTGCGCTCGTCACGGCTGAACTGTTACCTACTGTTCCTTATTGCTTCAATATGAATGGCATGGATCAAAATCATAGGTGACACTGATTTCCCGGTATGCCATCTGCTCCTTCATCCATTCCTCCAGACCATCTTTTAATAAGATCAAACGTTCGGGATCCGTATTTCGCACATAGATAACATTGCGGTACTGGTCGTTTGCCCGGTACAACGAAGCTTTCATCGGTCCTAACACCTGTATGTCCCGGTCTCTCTTTAAAAAGTCCGCCGCTGCTCTTGCGCACCCGGTTACCGCACTCTCATCCCCACCGCTTACAAACACAGCCAGAAGATGCTGGACTGGCGGATATCCTGCCATAGTCCGGAAAGAAATCTCGTTCTCATAAAAAGACTGGTAATCGTTAGCGGCTGCCGCACAGATACTGTAATGATTCGGCTGGTATGTCTGGATTACCACATCCCCCGGAATGCTTCCCCTTCCTGCCCTGCCGGCAGCCTGGGCAAGCAGCTGGTATGTTTTCTCCGCAGCCGTATAATCTGATCCATTTAAAGATAGATCTGCTGCAATCGCACCTACCAGTGTCACATTGGGAAAATCATGTCCTTTTACAATCATCTGGGTTCCCACAAGAATATCTGCTTCATGCTTTTGAAAAGCCAGAAGAATCTTCTCATGTCCTTCTTTTCCACGGGTCGTATCCGCATCCATGCGGAGAATTCTGGCTTCTGGAAACTCCTTAGCCAGATACTGCTCCACTTTCTGGGTTCCGATTCCAAAGGTTCCCACATAGGGGGATCCACAGTCCGGACAGCGCATGACCATCTCTGTCTCATAGCCACAATAATGGCAGACCAGTGTCCCTCTATCCCCTTTTCTTTTCTGGTGAAAGGTAAGGGACACATCACAATGGGGACATTTCATCGCCTGACCGCAGCTTCTGCAGGATACAAAGCCTGCAAACCCCCTGCGGTTTAAAAACAGCATAATCTGTTGTTTTTTTGAAAGACGATCCTGAATCAGAATTTTCAGACTACGGCTGAAAATCGAACGGTTTCCTTCTTCGAGTTCTTTCCTCATATCCGCTACATGTACCTTTGGAAGAACCGCATGCAAGACAGCTCTCTTTGTAAGGTGGGCGATTGCATAATCACCCTTTTGCACATGATAAAAAGTTTCTACCGACGGTGTAGCTGACCCAAGCACAACCATTCCATCACACAGCGTGCTGCGGTATATTGCAGCTTCCCTTGCGTGATAACGGGGAACGGACTCACTTTTATAGCTGTTTTCCTGCTCTTCGTCCACAATAATCAGTCCCAGTCTGGAAAAAGGGGTAAACAGCGCAGACCGGGGACCAATCATAACCGAGATCTCACCCTGTTTCGCCCGTATATACTGGTCATAGCGTTCTCCCTGAGATAGTCTGGAATGTAAAAAGGATACTTTATTGCCAAACTGTCTTTTAAAACGCTGTACCGTCTGAAAGGTAAGAGAGATCTCTGGAATCAGTACAATACATTGCTTCCCAAGTAACATCATTCTGCGGATTAACTCCATGTAGACTTCTGTTTTTCCACTTCCGGTTACCCCATGAAGAAGCCATGGCGTCCGTACACCACTCTCATATGCCCTCATAATGTCCGAAACGGCATTTGACTGTTCCTCATTCAAAGTAACAGGCTGTTGTTTCTGATCCGCATCCACATTCCAAGTCCTTGGATTCCGGTAGATCTGATCTGAAGTTATAGAAACCAGCTTCCGGTCTTCCAATGCATGAATTACCGGCATTGTAATCCCATATGTCTTTTTTAACTCCTGAAGTTCCCACCGGTCTTTTTCAAGGAGTGCAGCAGCGAGACGCCCCTGGGCAGTCCGGTGTTTTTTTTCACAATCTTTCTGAAACTGTATGAATTGTTCCTCAGACGCCAAACGGTGGAGATATCGCTTCTCCACCGCTTTCACCGTTCTTTTCACTGGAAGCACTGTCCGGAGCGCATCATTCATCGTTCCGCCATAATGTTTTTTGATCCAATAAGCCAGAGCGATTAATTGTGACTCCATAACAACTGCTTTTCTGGGAATCTCTGCAATTGGTTTCATCCGTTCTACCGGATAATCTGCCTTTTCTGAAAGGCTGACAATAAAACCATCCACGATCCGGTTGCCGTTACCAAACGGAACTTTTACCTGGGCTCCGGGAACTGCCTGTTCCACAAGAACCTCCGGAATGATATACTGAAAGATCCGATCTAATTTTTCAAGAGAAATATCCACAATTACTTCTGCAAACATGCGGTTAACTCCTTCACGATCTCATCCATATGCATTCCACGGGAAGCCTTAAATACCACAGCCGTATGCTCTTTAACCCGTTCCTTCAGATAGGATACCACATCTTCTTTTGTATCAAAGCTGTGAACCAGAAGAGAAGGATTGGTATTTTTTGCGCCCTTTGCAATGTATTTTGCCTGATTTCCAAGCGTAACCAACTCCGTTACTCTCTGTCCGTTAAAAACGGCATTTGCCAGATAAACACCCACTTCTTCGTGACAGCGTTCAGACACCTCACCCAGTTCCAGCACATCCCCAAATACAACAATCCGCTGGCTAGCAGGTTCCGTGGCAAGTAAAACCTGAATGGCACTTTTCATGGAATCCGGACTGGCATTATAAGTGTCATCAATCAGGATTCTGCCATCTATATTCGTAACCTGGCCGCGCATGTCAAGAGGACGGTAGGAAAAAAGACCTTTTGCAGCATGTTCTATGGATACCCCGTATTGATAGGCGATGGCAAGCGCTACCAGCGCATTTCCCACATTATGCAGTCCCGGAACCGATAAACACACCTCTACCGTTCCCTCAGGATAGACACAACGAAATGATGTTTTCCCATTTTTTATAAGGATATCCGTTGCATAGAATTCACAAGTCTCATCCATTCCAAAAGAATGCAGGGTAACCTTTGGAAGTTCTTTTCTTGTTTCCTCATTCAGGTATTCTTCCGGCTTGTCCTGTTTTAATTCCGGAAGCCGGGAAAGAAGTTCATCATCCCCATTGTAGTATAAGCTGCCCTGTCCGGACATCTCATTGATAATATTCAGTTTCTCCTTCCGGATATTCTCTTTGGATCCTAACTGACCGATGTGTGACACACCAATGTTGGTCATCACCGCCGTTTCCGGTCTTGCAATCTTAGCAAGCCGTTTCATTTCTCCAACTTCGCTCATCCCCATCTCGATAACCGCCAGTTCATGCTCCTTTTCTAACCGTAGCATCATCATGGCAACGCCGATCTGGCTGTTCTGGTTTCCTTCGGTCTTTAAAACCTTTTTTTCAGTCTCAAGCGCTGCGGCAATCATCTCTTTCGTAGTCGTCTTCCCCACGCTTCCGGTTATACCGATTACGGGTATTGAAAAACAGCTCCGGTACCAAGATGCCAGCTTCTGCAGGGCGAAAAGCGTATCCTCAACCTTGATGCAGGCAAATGAGGATGCCTCCTTCTTCCATTGTGGTTCTGCTTCATGGGAGATCAGGGCAGCCGCAGCCCCCTGTTCCATTACCTGCGGAATAAAACGGTGGGCATCCACCCGTTCTCCAATAATCGGAATAAACAGAGCTCCCGGTGTGATTTCTTTTGAATTTGTAGAAGCAGATGTCACAACGCCATCCTTGTCACCGCATACCAGAGTCCCCCCTGTAGCAGCAACAATATCCTGTACTGTTATTCTCATTTTATTTTCCTTCCAATATTTCCTGAATCAGTTCCCGTTCATCCATATGATACTTTATTCCATTAATTTCCTGGTAATCCTCATGTCCTTTTCCGGCAAGAACAACCACATCTCCATCCTGTGCGTGTTCCATACAATATCGGATAGCCTCTTTCCGATCCGGTATCGTGACATATGCCCCGGAAGCCTTTTTCACACCAGTCAGGATATCTTCAATGATCGCCATCGGATCTTCATTTCGCGGGTTATCCGAAGTGACAACCGTAAGATCTGCCAGAGTGGAAGATATCTCACCCATCTCATATCTTCTTAGCTTAGAACGGTTTCCGCCGCATCCAAATAAACAGACCAGACGCTTTGGTTCATATGCCTTCAACGTAGTCAGAAGGCTTTTAAGACTCATGGCATTGTGGGCATAATCAATCATCATTGTATAACGGTCGGATACCTTCACAAGTTCGACTCTTCCCTTTACCTTTACATCCTCAAGGGCAGTCAGGATCTCTTCATCCGATACCCCAAAATGACGGCAGACTGCTATGGCAGTCAGAGAGTTATATACACTAAAACGTCCTGGAATATCAATCTCTACATGACGGTTAAACAATCCGCTTGTGTCGTAAGACACACCCAGATATCCCGGCTTTTTCAGCAATTGAACGTTCTTTGCCCGCAGATCTGCCTTTTCATCAAAGCCGTACGTTTCCACCGTACAGGTGTGTCCCTCCAATACCCGGCTGGTATGCTCGTCATCCAGATTCACAATACCTGTTTTACACTGTTTAAACAACATCCCTTTACAGGCAATATATTCATCCATGTCTTTATGTTCATTTGGTCCGATATGATCCGGTTCCAGATTGGTAAAAATACCATAATCAAAGGTAAAGCCACCAACCCGGTGAAGCATAAGTCCCTGGGAAGACACTTCCATTACAACTGCTTTACAGCCTGCATCCACCATCTTACGGAAGGACTCTTGTACCAGATAGGATTCCGGAGTTGTGTTAGCTGCAGGAGTCTTTTCCTCTCCCACAATTGTCTCAATCGTTCCGATCAGCCCTGTCTTAATTCCGGCATTTTCAAGAATCGAACGCACCATATAGGTAGTGGTGGTTTTTCCTTTTGTTCCTGTAATTCCAATAGTGGTAAGCTCTTCTGCCGGATACCCAAAGTAAGCAGCTGACAGACATGCCAGAGCAAGGCGGGTATCTTTTACGGAAACGACTGTGACCGGAAATGCTTTACATTGTTCCAGACTTTCCTCTAAAGCATCCTCCATTACAACCAGTGTACCAGCACCTTTTTCCAAGACCTGAGGAATATACTGGTGTCCGTCTGAAACGGCTCCCCGGATGCAGACAAATAAGTCTCCCTTCTGAACTTTTCTGGAATCATATACAAGTTTGTTTACTTTTGTTTCTTTAGAACCGGTCACAATATGAGCTTCCATCCGTTCCAATAACTGCTTTAATATCATCTGCGTTCCTCTCTTTCTTCTTTCATTCGTCCAGCAAAATCTCACCGCTAAATACAGTGGCTGCCGGTCCGGTCATCATTACTTTTTCATTGTCATGATCATAATGAATCTTCAGATCACCACCCCGCAGATGAACAAGAACCGTATCCTCTGTAAATCCGTTTAAAAAGCTTGCCACAACGCTGGCACAGGCTCCGGTTCCACAGGCAAGGGTTTCTCCTGCTCCCCGTTCCCATACACGCATTTTTATCGTATGTTCATTCATAATCTGGACAAATTCTGTATTTACCCGGTCTGGAAACACCGGATGGTGTTCAAAACAAGGTCCCAGCTTTTCAATATCAATTGCCTCTGTATCTTTCACAAATACCACTGCATGGGGATTTCCCATGGAAACGCAGGTAATATCATAAGACTTTCCATTTACTTCAATCGGCTCGCTGATTACAAGATCCCCTGGAATTGCCACTGGTATATCCTCCGGCTTTAGGATCGGCTTTCCCATATCTACTTCTACCTGGGAAACTAGGTTATCTTCTCCAACCGTGAGATTGAGTGTTTTAATACCGCCTTTTGTCTCCAGCGTTATTGTTTTTTTATCCGTCATCCGGTTGTCATACACATATTTTGCAATACACCGGACTCCATTCCCACACATTTTTCCCTCTGAACCGTCTGCGTTATACATACTCATACGGAAATCTGCCACATCGGACGCCTGAATTAAGATCAGTCCATCAGAGCCAATTCCAAAATGCCGGTCGCTTACAAGTTTTGCCACCTTCTCCGGATCTGGAACATTTTCTTTCAAACAGTTCACATAGACATAGTCATTTCCACAGCCATGCATCTTTGTAAATCTCATCCAATCTCCTCCTCCTTGCGAGCCGGTTAAAGACCGGCCATAACAGCAAAACAAACGTTGCAGCCATTAACCGGCTGCATACGCACTTACCACATATAAAATACTTGAAATTACCGTAGCAATGAAAAATAAAATCATTCCAGGGTTGCATACAGCAATCCGGAAACGGAATCCCTTTGGAATCTCAGCTTCCGTCGGCTCCAACTTGATTTTTTTAAAGACAATGCTTAACACAAACAAAATCATTCCTGAAAAAAAAACGGCCATAACCGTCATGCCAAATAAACCAATAATCACAAGGCTTTCTGATTTCAATACATTTAACGCCACTATGCTGCCCACGAAGTTCACAATCATATGCAGAAGAATGGTATAGCGGATCCGGTTGGTTTTTGCCACTACATACCCAAAAATAATGCCAAGCACTGCAGCATACAGGCACTGGAACAGATTGCCATGAAACAGCCCAAATGCAACACCAGATACAATAATGGCAACTCCCTCTCCGTATGGAAGCAGCTTTCCAAGTAATATTTTCCGGAACGTCAGTTCTTCGAAGATTGGAGCCAGCACGACCGTTAAAAGGAACACAACCCACATATTCATTCCGGTAAGTGTGTCTTCCAACGGATTGGTAAGATTCAGATGAAAAAGTTTTCCAATTCCAAAATTAAAGGCAAGTGAAATAAAATTGGAAAGATACATTAAGAAAAAAGAAATCAGTGCCATACAGGCGACTTTCCACCACGCAAGCTTTTGCTCTTTTCGTTTCTGTCCATCCGGAATATGTTTTGACAATAAATAAAAGAAAGGAATCCCGGTTGCATAAAAGGCAGCTGCCGTCAATACAAGCTGATACCAGGAACTTTCTTCAAAGGATGGAACGGTATTGCGAATCAAAAGTGCCAGAAGAAGTTCTGCCACATTTACATAAACAAAAAGCCCGAATACGCACAATAACATATAATTAAACGTATGACGAGCCTGTTTTTCTGAGTCAATGGGACTTCTCATGGGAGAGAATTCTGACTGATTATCATTTATCTGCATATCCATATCTGTTTTCCTCCTAAAGCGGATGTGACTCTTATTCTACCGAACCAAATTCGGAAAACGGCCAGATCCGAATAAGAGCCCTGCCACTAATTAATTTTTTATGTACGGGTCCCACCTCTTCGTAACGGCTGTCCAGGCTTACCTCCCGGTTATCCCCCATCAGGAAATATTCATCTTCTCCAAGAGTCAGGGGATGTTCTGCAATTCCACTGTAATCAATGGGATCTTTTCCATAATGTTCCTCAAGAATACTCCCATTAATATAAATGTCTTCCCCTTTAATCTGGATTGTCTCACCTGGCAGTCCGATTACTCGTTTCACATAATATTCTTTTGCTTCTTTTCCATAAGGATAAAACATCACGATGTCAAAGCGTTTCGGCTGTGTAAAATGGTAACTTACTTTTTCTACTAACAGATTGTCACCGTCCTGTAAGGTATCCTCCATGGAATGTCCACTTACAATCGTTCTCTGAAGCACATAGTTAGGAATTACCGTTACACAGGCAACCAGAATCAGGGCATAAATGATCAGTTCTAAAAAAAAGCCCTTAAGTTTGCTTCTCCGGTTTTCTTTTTCTTCTGTTTCTGCTCTTTCTTCTGTTTCCTTCACTGACTCAAAATCGCTCATGACAGCCCCCTGTTATCTTTCCCTATGCCTGAATCTCTTCTTCTCCATCGCCAACGATGGTTACTTTATTCTGGTATACTTCATCTACCGCAATCGATAACGGCTTCGGGCAATCTACGTCAACAAGCGGTTCTGCTCCGTCAATCAGCTGTCTTGCCCTTTTTGCGGTTGCCATAACGATTGCATAACGGCTGTTTACCACTGGCTGTTCGCCTGGTTCTACCTCACTGTTTACCACTGCCATAAGATCTCTGTAAGATGGATGTAACATAAATTTGTCTCCTTTCAGACTCCACATAATATAAATGAATCAACTACTTCGCTTTCCTATCCGGCGAAACAGCCAATTTTTTCTTTTCGCCATTGCCAGATTCCGATGCCATACGCACCAATTCTTCCGTCAGTTCTGCTACCAGTTCCATATTGTTAGATACGGCAGCCTGCCGGCTGGTAATAATGCGGTTTACTTCTTCCACGCATCTTTCCACCTGGTCATTGACCACAAGATAATCGTACTTTTCAATCATTTCCGCTTCTTTTGCAGCACGCTCCATTCTTTTTGCAATGGTCGATGCATCTTCGGTTCCCCTTCCAACCAGACGTGCTTTTAATTCATCCGCAGAAGGAGGTGTCAAAAACAAGAGCAAAGTATCCGGATATTTTTCCTTCACCTTTAATGCGCCCTGCACTTCAATCTCCAGGATTACATTTCGCCCCTGTTCCAGCTGCTCTTCCACGTATTGGCGTGGTGTTCCATAATAGTTTCCCACATATTCCGCATATTCAATCAGCTGGTCGCCTTTTATCATACTCTCAAATTGCTCTCTTGTCAAAAAGAAATACTCCCGTCCATGTTCTTCACCCGGTCTCGGGCTTCGGGTTGTGGCAGAGATGGACAGGCCATAGTCATACTTGCTAAGCAGTGCTTTCATAACCGTTCCTTTTCCAGAACCAGCAAATCCTGACACAACGGTTAAGATTCCTCTTTGTTTCATCTTGTGCTACCTCCATTTATTGATTAATCCGGCTGGCAATCGTCTCCGGCAGCAACGCGGAAAGTACCACACTCCGGTTCTCCATAACCAGTACTGATTTCGTCTTACGTCCACAGGTGGCATCAATAGCTGTTCCATCATCCTTTGCCGCCTGCACCAGCCGTTTTACCGGTGCCGCTTCCGGACTGATAATGCTGATGATTTTATCTGCATTGGCAATATTACCAAAACCAATATTTACCATACGGTTCACCCAATCGCCACCTCCTGCATACATTTTATTCAATATTCTGAATCTGTTCCCGAACCTTCTCAATCTCCGTTTTCAGTTCAATCGCCAGATTGGTCACTTCCATATCATTTGCCTTGGAAAGGGTGGTGTTGGCTTCCCGGTTCATCTCCTGGGCAATAAAATCCAGTTTTCTTCCCACGGCATCTTTTTTCTCAAGCTCTGCTTTCATATTGGAAATATGGCTTTTTAGCCGTACCGTCTCCTCATCCACACAGATTTTATCTGCAAAGATGGTCAGCTCCGTTGCAAGAACTCCTTCATCCAGTTTGGTATCTCCCAGCAGTTCCCCAACCTTGGCCGTTAATTTTTCCCGGTATTCTGCTAACACCTCCGGAGAACGTTTTTCCACTTCTGCCACCAGAGAGGCCATGTCATCCAGCTTTTCCAGAAGATCCTGTTTCAGGTTCTCACCTTCCCGTTCCCTGGACTCTACAAAATGAGCAGCAGCGTCCCGGACAACTTCTTCCAGTTCAGCCCACAGCTGCTTTTCATCCACACTCTGTTCTTCCAGGGAGAGCACATCCGGATAGCGGGACAATCCGCTTACGGTAATGTCTTTCGCAAGCCCTGTAATCTCAGCCAGCCGTTCTAATTGTCTCTGGTAATCTTTTGCCAGCTCCTCATTTAACTTCACGCACCCGGCGCCTTCTGTATAATCTTCATAACTGATAAAGACGTCCACCTTGCCTCTTTCAATATATTCTTTCAATACCGTGCGGATTCCAGCTTCAAAAAAATTAAACTTTTTCGGAAGACGGATGGAAAGATCGCAGTAACGGTGGTTGACCGCTTTTATCTCAACGGTTATCTTGCATTCTTTTGTTGTCTTCTCACTCCGGCCAAACCCGGTCATGCTCTTAATCATATCCTGTACACCAGTGTCCTTTCCTTCATTTCCACAGGCATAAGCCCAGATCACCTTATTATAATGTTTTTCTGTGTATTCGTCAAGAAAGGGATGCTTCCATTTCTAAAAGATATCCCTCTTGGACATGGACCAAATAAAAATATAGGAACCGCCATAAAACAGGCTTCCCATGCTATATTATGCAGAAAAACCAAGCCTGATCTTATGGTTTCTCCAAACTGGCCCCGTCTGTTATGGAAGATTCAGGCCTCTTTGTTTGTCTGGTATCCCCGTGCGAAAGCAAACGGGGTGAAAAGAAAGGAATTGTACCGGCAGCTAAAATCGTGATATAATAGCAATACTTGACAAGAAAGGAGCCAACAATCATGGCATTTGACGGAACGGTAATCTCCAACCTGGTTTATGAACTGGATACCACTCTTACCGGGGGACGCATTGTAAAAATCGCCCAGCCGGAAAATGATGCACTCCTGTTTACAATCAAAAATAACGGTCGGCAGTACCGGCTGTTTGCCTCTGCAGATGCAAGCCTGCCTCTTTTGTATCTGACAGACACCAACAAACCAAGTCCTATGACCGCCCCGAACTTCTGTATGCTGCTGAGGAAGCATCTAAACAGCGCCCGGATTCTATCCGTAACACAGCCGGGGTTAGAACGGATTGTAGATCTTACCATTGAGCATTTAAACGAGATGGGGGATACCTGTAAGAAGCACCTGATGATTGAACTGATGGGTAAGCATAGTAACATTATATTCTGCGATGATGAGAACCATATCGTGGACAGCATTAAGCATATCTCCGGTCTGGTAAGCTCCGTCCGGGAAGTTCTGCCGGGAAGAGATTATTTTATCCCTGAGACACAGCACAAAGAAAATCCGCTGACCATCACCCAGGAACAGTTTCTTTCTGTCATCACCAGTAAGGCTGCCAGCATTGGAAAGGCCATCTATACTTCCCTTACCGGAATCAGCCCCCTTATGGCAAATGAAATCTGCTGCCGGGCTTCCATCGAAAGCGACCGTGCAGTCTCTTCCCTAACCGAGGCAGAGCTTCTGCACCTGTCCCACAACTTTGAACGGTTCGTGGAAGATATCCTCAGCCACAGCTACCAGCCGGTAATGATTATGGAAGAAAGTACTCCTTGTGAATATGCCTCATTTCCCCTGGCACTTTATCCGAAAGAGAACCAGAAGCCTTATGAATCCATCTCGGCATTGCTGTCAGACTACTACTCCATGCGGGATACCATTACCCGGATCCGGCAGAAATCATCGGATCTTCGCCGTATCGTCAACACAGCCTTAGAGCGTGTCCAGAAAAAAAAGGACATTCAGGAAAAGCAGCTGAAAGACACCGAAAAACGGGACAAGTTTAAAATATACGGTGAAATGCTCACCACTTACGGCTATGAATTAAAAGAAGGTGCCAGGGAACTGGAATGCGTGAATTATTACACTAATGAGCCAATCCGCATTCCCCTTGATCCTGCGAAAAATGCCATGGAAAATGCCAGGCATTATTTTGATAAATACAACAAATTAAAACGGACCAATGAAGCCGTTACCATCCAGTTAAAGGAAACCTGTGAAGAGCTGGAACATCTGGAATCCATAAGCAATGCCCTGGACATTGCCCTGGTAGAGAGTGATCTTGTCCAGCTTCGCCAGGAACTGACTGATTACGGCTATCTGAAATACCACAACCATGGCGACAGCGGCAAGAAAAAGTCCCGGAAAGAAAAGGTGACCAGCAAGCCACTGCACTACCGCTCCAGTGACGGATATGATATCTATGTAGGAAAGAATAACTATCAGAACGATGAACTCACCTTTCACTTTGCCAGTGGAAACGACTGGTGGTTTCATGCAAAGGGAATGGCAGGCTCCCATGTCATCGTAAAAAGCCAGGGAGAAGAGCTTCCTGACCGGGTCTTCGAGGAAGCAGCTGCCCTTGCTGCCTATTACTCCAAAGGCCGGGAGATGGGAAAAGTGGAAATTGATTATGTGGAGAAAAAACAGGTCAAAAAGCCAAACGGAAGCAAACCAGGATTTGTCATTTACTATACCAATTACTCCATGATTGCCACACCCGATATTTCTTCCCTAACCCAGGTAGAATAACTGTTTCAAATTATCCACATGCAAAGTTTGAATATCTGTCACTAATTTGTCATGGATGATATGCTATGATAGTGGCATACCATCTGATTCACATGTGCGAGGTTTGAGTAAATAAAAGAAAGGATGATTACTATGCCAAAAGAATCGTATAAGTATCAAATGAATAAAACTTTATCTGAACTTCAAAGCACCGACCTTGAAGTTGCCCTAACAGACGCATTAGATTCCGACACGGCCAAAGAACTGGACACAACACTCCAGTCACTTCAGGATAGGCTAAGAAAAAATAATAAGTTCCAAAAAGGAATTCGGATGGAAGATTATCTTTATGTGGGTGATAAAACACTGGCACAATGTATTAAAGATCTGGGAAAAGATCCAACGACACTCCGTGAAGACAGTATTCGTAAATGTGCTGTCCTGTTTGTGGGAGTCTGCAATCATATGAATGTTCCAGCAACTTTTGTAACTCCTTTCGGCGTAGATGGACCTGAAGAACTGACACTTAGTGATGAGAATACTCATGCTGCCAACAGCCAGCCTCTTCAAAAAGAGTTTACTATCTGGGAAAAAATAGCCAGATTCTTCAAGGTTTTTACTAAGAATATGCGCAGTAAAGAGGAATATAACACGCTTCAAACCAGGCATCGTGAACTTGTAAATAATGCGAAAAGTTCCCAACAAGCGATAAAACAATTAGCAGATAACTGGAATACTCGCTATAAGGATAACCGGGATATCTTCGATAATCTTCAGGCTGAACTGTCAGAGAGTTTACCATATAGCGATTCAATTGACCTGGCAGCTTCAAAAAAACCGCTCTTCCAAAGTGAGACCCAAAAAGAGTGCCTTAACGATGCAAAGGACGTTTTAGAACAGCTTGATTTTACTACAATGGCACCCCCGCGTTATGTCGTTGCCGCAAAATTAGAATTAGATGCAAAAAAGCATTCCGAGAATGCATTTAACTGCATAAGACAATTAAAAACATGCCGGAATAAAAACATAGCTACGGAGCTGACCAATGCAGCATCTGAGCATCTGAAAGAAGCATTCACCTCAATGCTCATACAAAAAAGACTCCCTCTTACAATATCTAACATGAAATGGCCTACTAATAATTTGCAGCAGATAAAATCTGAATGCTCTGATGCTGCCGATGTGTATTTTGACACAAATATAAATATGGACGAACTAATAGAAAAAGGTAAACTTTTTGCAATCAAATCCCCAGAAACAATGTATCAATTTTTAAGAGATACTGCAGAAGTCTGGAATCCGGATGCCGTTAAAAACAGAGAACAACAGCAGCAGGCTCAAGAACCGGAAGTGCAGGCTCAAAAAGCTCAGACACAGCCTAAGAAAGAGGAACCGGTCATTCAGGGGCCATAAAGGAAAGGAGACCTTACATGATTCAGGCAGATTATCACCTCCATTCCTTCTTTTCGGATGATTCCAAAGAAAAAATGGAGGCCCAGGTACAGGAGGCAATCCGGCAGGGAATGACCGAGTTATGCTTTACAGACCATATGGATTATGATTACCCCCTGCGTTATACCGAGCGTTTTGAATTTGATGTGGATGCCTATTTTGAGGAGATCCAAAGACTGCGAAAAATTTATCATAACGATCTGTCTATCCGTGCCGGAATCGAGCTTGGAATGCGGCCTCATCTTGCCAGCCGGTGTGAGAAATTAGTTTCCTCTTATCCTTTTGATTTTGTCATCTGCTCCTCCCATCTGATTGACGATGAGGATCCGTATTATCCACAGTACTGGCAGGGAAAAGAAGAAGCCCACAGTATCCGGGCTTATTTTGAAACGATTCGATCCAATCTGGCAGTTTTTCAGTCCTTTGACATCTACGGACATTTAGACTATGTGGTGCGGTATGCCCCTTCCGGCATCCGCACGTATTCCTATGAGGATTACAAAGACCAGTTAGACGATATCCTTACTACCCTCATCCGGCTCGGGAAAGGAATCGAACTGAATACAAGCGGCTATCGGGTCATTGGAGCAGAGCCAAATCCCCAGCACGAAGTTCTTGCCCGCTACCGGGAACTAGGTGGAACTATACTTACCATTGGCTCTGATGCCCATTCCCATGACCATCTTGGTGCAGACTTTTCCCGTGCAGAAGCACTTCTGTTATCCCTTGGATTTGATTCCTATACCACCTATGAAAACCGCCGTCCGGTATTTCATCCTCTTTAGATCAAATACCGGACAGCAGTACTAACCGTTCTAAACTTCCCCCACCAGATATACCATTTTGCTGTCCTGTTTATTCTCCCGGACTTCCAGTTCTTTGATGGACTGCACAAATTTGATAAAGGCGGAATATCCGAAATCCTTCACCTTGAAATCCGGGTACTGCTTGTGGACTCTTTGACCAAGAACACCCAGTTCCATACCATTTTTTCCGGCCTGCCGCACACAGGAAATCACATACTGATTCAATTTTTCCCGGGAGTCCTCATTATCCTGATTGCTTACAAGGAATGTACTGTTAATCTTAGTTAAGGTAAATCCGTCCATCTCTTCTAAGAACTTAGAAAGGGAACTGTATCCATAATTTCGTACATCAAAATCAGAATATTTCTTTAACAGGCGGCTTCCCAGTTCTCCAAGACCGGTCTGCCGGCCTTTATTTTCATTCTCGGTAATAATCTCCCTGATTGCCGTTTCGATGGTGGTTTTGGCAATGACAGACCGATTGTCATCCCCTTCTTCATCCTGCTCCAGAAGGATCTCCAGATTGGTAAATACAGAGCAGGCTGCCCGGAAGGAACGAGGGGTTTTATTCTCCCCCATTCCAATCACTTCCATACCAGATTCCCGAAGCCGGCTTGCCAGCCGGGTAAAGTCCCCGTCACTGGACACAATACAGAACCCATCTACATTTTTTGTATATAAAATGTCCATGGCATCAATAATCAGCGCTGAATCAGTGGCATTTTTCCCCACCGTATTATTAAACTGCTGGATTGGCGTGATGGAGTTTTCCAACAATTCATTTTTCCATTTGTTGGCCTGGGTGCTGGTCCAGTCTCCATAGATCCGTTTATAAGTAATTACCCCGTACTTTGTCATCTCATCCAGAATCAGCGCAATATATTTTGCCGATATGTTATCAGAATCAATGAGCACTGCATATCGTTTTTCATCCATCCCTATTCGCTCCTTCAACTAAATCTGAAAGTGCTGCATGCTGGCTTTTAATCCGTCTGCAATCTCTTTCAGGCCATCTGTACTTCCGGCCACCTGTTCCACGTTCTCATTCACCACGTTGGCAGTCGCACATACTTCCTGGGTGGTAGCGGCATTCTGCCTTGCAATATCTAATAACTCCTCCATTGTAGCAACAATTGCCTGCCGGGAACCGTCCAGATTGCTAACCCTTTTTTCAATTGCCTTCATACTGCCTACGGATTCCATAATACAATGCATTACTTCCCCGGTCATCTGCTCCGTTTCCTGCATATGATTTGTCTGGGTATTTATTGTTTCTGTTACTTTTTCCATAGTAGCAACCGCCTGGTCAGAATCTTCCATCAGTTGATGAATGATTTCCTCAATCCGTCTGCTCGAATCATTAGACTGGTTTGCAAGATTTTGTATCTGGTTCGCCACAACCGCAAAGCCTCTTCCGCTTTCCCCGGCCCTTGCTGCTTCAATTCCTGCATTTAAACTTAGCAGGTTTGTTTCATCTGCAATCGAAGCAATCATCTGAGCCACTTCATTGATCTTCTTTGCCGACTCATTCGTTTCTTTTGTCTGTCTTGCAATCTCCCCGATCAATTCCTGAACTTCCCGATTGCTTTGTAACAGCTTCTGTATGGTATCTGCTGTTTTCTCCTCAGATAAACGCATGGCTTTTGCATTTTTCTCCATAAGCTTGACTTCTTCTGATGTCTGCTGTATTTTTTCTCCCATATCCGTTATATGATCCGAAGCACGCCCGGACATCTCTGCCTGGTCTGTAGCACTCTGGGCAATACTGTTTACCGCATTTTCCACTTCCACCATTGAGGACGTAGTTTCCTTTGCAGTATCCCTAAGTTCATCCGATGCACTTAATACCTCCTGGGCATGGGTTGAAATGGCCGAAATACTTTTCTTCATCTCTTCCTGCAGTTCCACAACGGCTCTGGACAGATCTCCGATTTCATCCCCCCGCTTAAAAAGCTTTGCATCTACATTTCCATTCAAATCACCGGAAGCAACAAGCTGTACGGAACGGATGCTTTTTTTCAAAGACCTTGTGGTCGATATGGCAAAGACCGCTGCAGCACCTACACAGATCAGCATTACAACAAGTACCACCAGAATAATGGTATTTACAATCCGGTTAATGGTCGCATCTTTCTCTCCCTTATTCGTCCCAACAAAAATCATACCAATTGGTTTTTCCTGCCCGGTCTGATAAACCGGCATATAATAGCCATAATGTATTATTCCGTCAATAGACACTGCCTTACTGAAGTATTCTTTTCCCTGTTCCAGAACTTTTTTCTTCACCGTTTCTCCTGCCGGTGAACCAAGGATACGTTTTCCATTCTTATCCTTAGCAGAAGTCATGATCCGCTTATCCCCGTAGAAAAAGGTGACTTCCATACCAGATTTTTCTTTAATACTGTCTACAATGCTTTCTGATTTTGATATGTTATAGCTTCCCTTCCACACGTCACCATTATCTGCCAGAATATAGTCGCCAGAATTCTGGTCATAAGCGGCAAAGGTAGCTGTCGCTGCACTTTGCAAAGCTTCCCGGATCTCATCTAACAACGCATCTTTCACATAATCTGTGGCAATTAACATCGTCACCGTCCCCAGAATCAGAAGTGGAAGAACGGTTAATGCAAATATCTTTGTTTTCAGATTGATACGAACTGTTTTCTTCATAACTCTCCCTCCTATTTTACAACCTGTACATTTTCGCAATACCAGTTAATTCCACCGGTAATGGTTCCATCATCCAGTGTCTCGCCTTCTTTTCCAACCGTTTCTCCTGTATTGGTTTTCATTACTCCGTCAAAAACATTAAATTCCCCGGAAAGGATAGCTGATTTTGCCGCATCCACTTTCTCCTGTGTTCCTTCTTTACAGAAGTCAGCCAGACTGGTAATTCCAACTAATCCTTCCTGCATACCGCCGTAATAGTTTTCGCCTGCGTAAGTTCCATCTATGATACTCTGTACGGCTGATGTATAATAGGCACTCCAGTTCCAGATTACACTGCACAGGCAGGAATCCGGCGTTTCTTTTCCCATATCGGAATTATAGCCGATTCCATATACCCCTGCTTCACTTGCCATGGTCTGAGGGTACGGGGTATCGCAGTGCTGTGCCATTACGTCACACCCCATGTCTAATAGTTTCTTTGATGCGGCTTTTTCCTCATCCGGTGCATACCAGCTATTGGTCACTTTTACATAGACAACTGCATCCTTATTCACCGATGCAACCCCCAGGGCAAACGCGTCAATTCCTCCCGTCACCTCTGAATTAGACGAATCCATGGCTGCCACATATCCGATTTTATTACTTTTCGTGTTCATTCCTGCCACAATTCCACTTAAATATCTTGCCTGATAGATTCTGCCAAAATAATTGCTGAAATTTTTTCCGTTGCTTTTGTATCCGGTTCCATGAAAGAAATAGACATCCGGGTATTTCTCTGCCATCTTTTCGGTTGTATCCATATATCCCCAGCTGGTAGTAAAAATAATATTACAGCCATCGTTAATACACTCTTCGATAGCCTTTTCAGTAGCATCCTCATCGCTGTCATTCACATTGATCTTCCGGACGATCTGTTCATCAGAAAGTCCCAGATTATCCTGCATTCCCTGGATTCCCAGATCATGTGTATATGTATAACCGCTTCCCTCCGCCGGGTCTGTCAAATGCAGCACTCCGATCTTAATGTCCTCTTTTGCAATTCCAGCTGTACTTTCCGACTCTTCTGCTGTGCCCGAACCTGACTGCTCATATCCTTCATTTGTGGCATAATCGTCAAGCTTTGCAACCTGTCCCTGACCGCATCCCCCCAGCATAACCAGAACAAATACCATAATCAGACTTAATACTTTTCGTTTCATTTTTTTCCTCCTCATATGAATTATCTTTTATTTTCCAGCACTTTCTCAACCCGTTTCAAAAAAACCATGACATCATCATCCGCCACTAATATCCGTTTGCTCATTTTCTTTTCTCCCCCCTTATTTCTTACCATATTTCCTATTTTACCAAAAGACCAGAAAAAAGGGAACTATTCAAAAGGATAATTTTTTGCAGTATAAAAAAATTCTGTGACAGTTCAGCCGTGACGAATGCACAGTCTCTGAAAGTCCGCAGAATCTCAGGTATTATGAAATACCCGCTTTCGCTCCTGCGGATGGTAGTCTGCAGGTGTGTTTATAACAAAGAATTTGATTGGGGTTCCATTGGACATTGCCACAGAAGATGCCTGCCGCATTGAACATGTCTTTAGCAAAGAAAGCTTTGAAACAATCAAAGCCCATGTACAGAAATAAGATAACAGCAAAAAAAGTGCACACCACGCATCATTGGAATGGTGTGCACTTTTTCATTAACCGGTAATCTCAGACAGGGATTTAAAAGAATATCCCATCTCTTCCCATTTTTTCAACAGTTCGTCCAGAATCTCTCCATTTGTACTGGACGTGCTGTGTAAAAGCACAATTGCTCCCGGATGGACTCTTGTCAACAGTTTTTTGAAGGCTTCCTCTTTCGTTGGCTGGTTATTCTCTTCCCAGTCCACATAAGCAAGGCTCCAGAAAAAAGTATGATATCCCATCTCCTTTGCCATCTTCAGATTGTTTTCGTTGTATTTTCCCTGAGGGGGCCGGTAATACTTGATCATATCCTGACCGGTAATCTCTTTAAATTTCTCTTCCACCGATGTCATCTCGGACTCAAAAGCACTTTTATCCGAGATTGCAGACATATCCCGGTGATGGTACGTATGGTTTCCTACCGTATGTCCTTCAGCCACTATACGCTGTACCAGATCCGGACTGGTCTCCAGATAATTTCCCACTACAAAGAATGTAGCCGGGGCATGATGTTTTTTCAGTGCGTCCAGTATCTTTCCGGTATTGCCATTTTCATAGCCAGCATCAAACGTAAGATAGAGTACTTTTTCAGTAGTATCCCCCACATAATATGCATCCATCGTTTTTAATTCTTCTGCTGTTTTCGTTCCGGTAGGAGTCTGTCCTTCTGCCCCAAAGCCCAGTCCCCAGTTTTCTCCTGTGGATGTTTCCAGCGTTGCACCTTTCATTTCATTTACTTTCATGGCAGTTCCTGCTCCCGCAAGGTACATCAGTACCCCCAGTGCAAGAACTGCTGCAACCGAAACAAGCTTCTTCCTTGTTATACTCATATGTTTATGCATGTTTTCGCTCCGAACTCTTCTCCTTTTAATCTATGTTGAAAAATCCGGTTTCATACATAATGATATATGGGAAATTCAAAATTAAGCCAGTGCTTCCGCCAGTTTCATCAGGTTTTGTCTATCTGCATCCTTAACCGTAGAGCGAATGGTTACGACTGGATCTACAATTGTGATATTTTTCATTGCCTCAAACTGTTCTTTCATAAGTTTTCCAGACATTGGTGCCCAGGAACCATTTTCAATAAAGGCAACTTTACGGTTCTGGTATGTTTTCAGTTTTAAATGATGGATGAAATCAGTCATAACCGGCATAACTGCACCGTCATAGGTTGGTGCTGCCACTACAAGACGGTCATAGCGGAACGCATCTTCGATACACTCTGCCATATCTTCTCTTGCCAGATCGGAAATTGCCACCTTTTCTACCCCCTGTTTTTCCAGCATCTGAGCTAATTCTTTCGCTGCCTGTGCCGTATTGCCATGCAGAGAAGAATAGGCGATAAATACTCCTTTGTCCTCAGGCTCATAACTGCTCCATACCTGATATTTTCCGATATAATATTCCAGATTTTCTGAAAGAACTGGTCCATGTAACGGACAGATAATCTGAATATCAAGAGCTGCTGCTTTTTTCAGTAAGGTCTGAACAGGCATTCCATATTTTCCAACAATATTAAAATAATATCTTCTTGCTTCACATGCCCAGTCTTCCTCGGTATCTAATGCACCAAATTTTCCGAATCCGTCAGCTGAGAATAAAATCTTGTCGGTCTGTTCATAGGTGACCATAACCTCTGGCCAATGTACCATAGGTGCCATAACAAAGTTCAATGTATGCTTACCAAGTTCCAGTGTATCTCCTTCATTTATCACAACACTTCTCTCTTTTACCGGAACCTCAAAGAAATTTGGAAGCATGCCAAATAATTTTGCATTGGATACCAGTTTGATGTCCGGATATTTCTGTAATACTTCGGAAAGATTGGCAGAATGATCCGGCTCCAGATGAGAGATAATCAGATAATCTGGCTGTTTGTCTCCCAGCACTTCATCCAGATTGTGAAACCAGTCTTTTGCAGCTCTCTTATCCACCATATCCATAATGGCAATCTTGTCATCCATAATTACATAGGAATTATAGGAAACTCCATTTGGAATGATGTACTGTCCTTCAAATAGATCCAGTGTTTTATCATCTACCCCTACATAGAATACGCTTTCCGTTACATTTTTCTTCATTTGCCTGCTCTCTCCTTTTTGTCATATTATGGTGTTGGGGTCAAAAGGTCTTTTGCCCCCATGATGCCTGCGAATTGCTACGCACTTCGTGCTCTCGCAATTCTAAAACATTCGAAATCCGCCCTGTTTGGGCTACTTTCTCATGTTTTACGGGGCACAATGTCATACTTTTTCATGCAAGCACGAAACGTATGACCTTTTGACCCTGGCATCATATTATTTTCTAGCAAAAAGACTGCTGCCGGATCATCCCCCCAACAGCAGTCTTTCCTAATATCTGCGAATAGCCATGCACTTCGTGCCTCGGCAGTCCGCAAACATGAAATTATTTATAAAGCTCTACTAATTTCAGTAAGTGCTCATAACGAGCCTTTGCAGCCTCCTCAGAAGCAGCAAACAGTTTCTCAGCACGATCCGGGAAGGAACGTGTCAGACGGCTGTAACGTGTCTCGTTATTTAAGAATTCCTGATAAGTTCCGTCACCTGGTTTTGAAGTCAGGGTAAATGGATTCTTTCCTTCTGCCTTTAACGCTGGGTTGAAGGAGAACAGATTCCAATAACCGGCAGCTACGGCTTTCTTCATCTCATCCTGGCAATGGTTCATACCACCTTTTACTCCGTGAAGTTCACATGGAGCGTAACCAATGATTAAGGAAGGTCCGTTGTATGCTTCTGCTTCTGCAAGAACTTTTACAGCCTGAGCTGGATTTGCACCAAGTGCAATCTGTGCAACATATACATAGCCATAACTCATGGCAATCTCAGCAAGGCTCTTCTTGCTCATATCTTTACCAGCAGCAGCAAACTGACATACTTCACCGATATTGGAAGCTTTTGATGCCTGTCCACCTGTGTTGGAGTACATCTCAGTATCAAATACCATAACATTTACATTCTCACCAGATGCGAGTACGTGATCGAGACCACCGAATCCGATATCGTATGCCCAGCCGTCACCACCAAGAATCCATACAGATTTCTTAGCAAGGTAATCTTTCTTCTCCAGTGCAGCTTTTGCATTGTCACAGCCAGCAGCAGCGGCTTTCTCTAACTCTGCAATGAGAGCTTCTGCAGCAGGTGAATTGGCTTTTGTATCATCCTTGGTCTCAACAAATTTTGCAAATGCATCTTTTAATTCCTGGCTGGACTTATCAGAAGAAGCACATTTTTCTGCACTGGCAATTGCCTGGTCACGGAGTACTTTCTGTCCAAGATACATACCTAAACCATGCTCTGCGTTATCCTCGAATAAGGAGTTTGACCATGCAGGACCTTTCTTGGAATCTTTGTTTACCGTATATGGGCTTGTTGCAGCCGGGCCACCCCAGATAGAGGAACATCCGGTTGCGTTGGAGATATACATATGCTCACCAAATAACTGTGTAATCAGACGAGCGTAAGAAGTCTCTGCACATCCTGCACAAGAACCGGAGAACTCCAGTAATGGCTGGTTGAACTGAGAACCTTTTACGGTATTATCAGCCGGCATACCTGGTTTCTTACCAACATTGGCAACCAGATAATCAAATACTGGCTGTTCTTCTGCCTGTGATTCCTGTGGAACCATTTCAATTGCGCCAACCGGGCAGACGGTAATACACTCGCCGCATCCCATACAATCTAAAGGAGATACGCTCATGGTATACTTGTATTCGCCAGCTTTTGGCTTCATATCTGCAAGCTTAATCTGGGCTGGTGCAGCTTTTACCTCTTCGTCACTTAACATAAATGGACGGATTGTTGCATGAGAACATACAAATGCACACTGGTTACACTGGATACATTTTTCTGCATCCCAGGTAGGAACCGTAACGGCAGTACCACGTTTCTCATATGCAGACGCACCGGTTACAAACTGTCCGTCTGGATTTTCAGCAAATGCAGAAACCGGAAGGCTGTCACCATCCATCAAAGAGATTGGGTTCAACAGGTTCTTAACCAGTTTTACAGTCTCTGGAAGTCCGGTGAGTTCTGCCGGAGCCGGATCTGGAGCCGGGTTAGACCAGGAAGCAGGAATCTCTACTTTATGAACCGCATCTACACCAGCGTCGATTGCTTTGTAGTTCATTTCTACGACAGCATCACCCTTCTTACCGTAGGACTTCTTTGCTGCAGCTTTCATGAATTCTACCGCATCATCAATTGGCATAACATTTGCCAGTTTGAAGAATGCAGACTGTAAAATTGTATTGGTACGTTTGCCCATACCGATCTCAATTGCTTTGTCAATGGCATTGATGGTATATAACTGGATGTTGTTGTCTGCAATATATTTTTTCGCTTCTGCATTTAATTTCGAATCTAATTCTTCATCAGACCACTGGCAGTTAATCAGGAATACACCGCCCGGCTTCACGTCCTGAACCATCTTGAATCCCTTTGTTACATAAGATGGATTATGGCATGCAACGAAATCAGCCTGATTGATATAGTATGGGCTCTTGATTGGCTTGTCACCAAATCTTAAATGGGAAATGGTAACACCACCGGTTTTCTTAGAGTCATACTGGAAGTATGCCTGAATAAATTTATCCGTATGGTCACCGATGATCTTCGTGGAGTTTTTATTTGCACCTACGGTACCATCACCGCCAAGTCCCCAGAACTTACATTCTACAGTACCTGGAGCGGATGTGATCGGAGCAGGTTTTACTTCTGGTAAGCTTAAGTTTGTCACATCATCTACAATACCGATGGTAAAACGTGATTTTGGAGCGTCTTTCTCTAACTCTTTATAGATTGCAAATACACTTGAAGGAGGCGTATCTTTGGAACCAAGTCCATAACGTCCGCCAGTTAATACGATGTCATTCAAACCAGCTTCACGAAGTGTTGCAGCTACATCCAGATATAACGGATCGCCTAAAGCACCTGGCTCTTTTGTACGGTCAAGTACAGCAACTTTCTTTGTAGTCTTAGGAAGCACTTTTAAGAGTCCTTCGGAAACCCATGGACGATACAGACGAACTTTTACAAGTCCAACTTTCTCCCCTTTTGCGGTCAAATAGTCAATTACTTCTTCTGCCACGTCACAGATAGATCCCATAGCAATGATAACACGGTCTGCATCTTCTGCTCCGTAGTAATTGAATAAGTCATAATTGGTTCCAAGCTTTTCATTGATTTTGCCCATATATTTCTGAACAACAGCTGGAAGTTCATTATAAGCTGTGTTACATGCTTCACGATGCTGGAAGAAAACATCCCCATTCTCATGAGAACCGCGCATTGCAGGATGTTCCGGATTCAGTGCATGTTCACGGAATGCTTTTACCGCATCCATATTGCACATTTCTTTCAGATCTTCATAATCCCATTTTTCAATCTTCTGAATCTCATGGGATGTACGGAAACCATCAAAGAAGTTGATGAATGGAACTTTTCCTTCGATTGCAGACAGATGGGCAACCGGGCTTAAGTCCATTACTTCCTGTGGGTTTGTCTCAGCCAGCATTGCAAAACCAGTCTGACGGCATGCATATACGTCGCTGTGGTCACCAAAAATATTCAGAGACTGTGTTGCAACAGTACGTGCAGATACATCAAATACGCAAGGAAGCTGCTCAGCAGCAATCTTGTACATATTCGGGATCATAAGAAGAAGTCCCTGTGAAGCAGTAAAAGTAGTGGTAATGGCACCAGCAGCCAAAGAACCGTGAACCGTACCTGCAGCGCCTGCCTCGGACTGCATCTCACATACTTTCACCTGATTGCCAAAAATGTTTTCCAGACCTGCAGCGGACCACTGGTCAACGGAATCTGCCATTGGGCTGGATGGTGTAATTGGGTAAATTGCAGCTACATCTGTGTAGGCATATGCTACATGAGCAGCAGCGGTATTACCGTCCATTGATTGTTTCGCTCTAGACATAATTATCCTCCTTTTTTAAAAGGTCTTTTCGGCCTATTTGTGTCATATTTTATCATTAAATGAACCAGATGTAAAGATTTCAGACTGTACTTCTGGGGGTACAATCCGCCTGCATTCCTTCACTGCATCCCTCACTGCCTGATTTGCTTCATGAAACAGCTGTTTTACCGTGCCGAAAAGGATTTCTTTTGTCTCAGGAGCCATATTTCCCATTACCCGTAAAACTTCTGTAATTTTTTTCCATTTGCTTTCATTTAAATCATTCAGCGAAACAACCTCGCTTTCTTTCAGAATTCCAAATAAAGCATCTACAAATTCTTCTCTCTGCTTTGGCTCCATGTGGTAAATCCAGGAATGAATTGTATGATCCACAATCCGGCTTTCTTTTGACCGTTCCTGGACATAAATAAAGTCCGGTCCTTCCACTTCCCAGCTTAAAGCGTCATGCTGCAAAAGACCGTTGGCAGTGCTTTTCACCACTTTGTACTCTTCCTCATGCTCCAAAAGCATTCCCACAACAGACGATTCCGGAATAATCGTTGTAATGCGCTGCCGGATTCTTTTATATTCCTTCTTTTTAAGCATATCGTCATGAAAGCCGGGACCATCGTGATTATATACTTTTACAATCCGGTTCTGGACGGAAATATCAGCGTATACGGATGCATATACTGCCAGATTCCCCCCTTTTGAGTGGCCGCCTGCTATCAGCGGACCGCTTGTATATGCTGCCGCTTTTTCCAGATAGACTACTGCCTCTTCCTGAGCCGGAACCGGCGTTTTAAAGCTCATATTAAAATCCTCTTTCCACCCGACTACAGAGTCATCCGTTCCACGGAAAGACACATAACAGGTTCCATCTGGCAGATGAATGGTTACAGCCGCAAACTGTTTTTCCTGTTCTTCATCCACCCGGTCAATGTAATGGGACAGATAAAGATCTCCAAACCTCTTTGTCTCAACCATTTTTTTCATAACAAATGCTGCCATCTTGATGCTCAAAACCGGTGCCATAATCTCTTCCACCGAATACTTTTCAAAAAACAGCCGGCTGGCTTCCTTTAAAGGAACTTTCGTTTTCTGGTCTTCCTCACTCAGAATATCACGAAAATTTACATAGGACAGAAAGGAAAGCACCAAAGCATCCACTTCACAAAATGGAACAAGTTCAAACGGCAGATCTCCCCGCCACGCAAGATAATCCATAATATTTCCCATATTGGTTTTCATACTCCTTTTTTATGATACCAGTTCAAAAGGTCCAGATACCGTCCGTGGTTACTTGTGATACGGCTCCCCTTTCATAATACGGAATCCCCGGTAAATCTGTTCCAGAAGAATCATGCGCATCATCTGATGTGGAAATGTCATTTTCGAAAAGCTTAAGGCTTCATCCGCCTGATTCATAACGGCGTCTGAAAGTCCAAGCGAGCCCCCTATCACAAAGGTAATCTGCCCCACCCCACGGACTCCAAGCATCTGGATCTTCTCGGAAAAGGCAACCGAATCCATCTGTTTTCCCTGAATAGCCAGTGCAATCGTGTAACTATCAGATCCGGATTCCTTCATATATTTTAGCAGTCTCTCCCCCTCTTTCTCCTTAATCTGACGTTCGAAAGCCTGGCTGGCACCATCCGGTGTCTTTTCATCACCAACCTCAATGACCTCCAATTTACAATACCGGCTGAGCCGTTTTTGATATTCTTCAATTCCGTTCGAAAAAAAAGCTTCCTTCACTTTTCCAACACATAATATTCTTATTTTCATATTATTATCTCCTTTTTTAGTAAAGATGCATAAAATGTTTTTATTTTGTTCATAATTTCCTCATATTTTCCTCATATTTGACCGCTATAATGTACTCATAGGTTAAGAAAAGACCTATCTCCCTTACTTATTTAGATATGAACGTTTAAAAAGGACCGATCTTGGCGGTCTTTTTTAAATTCCAAATCTTTTCTTCCTTCACTTATAATAAGATGTTGGGGTCACAAGGTCATACTTTTTCATGCAAGCATGAAACGTATGACCTTGTGACCCTAGCATCATAATAAAAATGAACACATCAAAAGGCGTTCCTCACCGGAACGCCTTTTGATGCGCCTGCGCCTTCTTAGCTGGCTGCTCCGAAATCCACAGCCGGTTTTTCTTTTACCATACGGACATAACGAATTGTCTTGTCCTTTACATCAACAATATTAAACCGGAACCCGTGGTAGCTGATTACCGTATGCTCATTCGCCTCTGGCAGATGTCCCATCTGGGAGATCAGAAATCCGTTTACGGTTTCAAACTCTTCTTCATCGATTTCAATTCCGGTCACTTCGTGAAGTTCTTCCAAAGAAGTATGCCCTTTCACAAGATAACGGCCATCCCCCTGACGGATAATCAGTTTTTCATCTTCATCATGCTCATCAAAGATATTTCCAACAATCACTTCCAAAATATCTTCCATGGCTACAACGCCCACCGTCTGTCCATATTCATCAACTGCAATTGCCATATGTATCTTTTTCAACTGCATATCGTCAAACAGAATGTCAATATCCTGGGTGTCCGGCACAAAGTAAGGCTCTTTGGCAATCTCCTTCACCGGAATCGATGCATCTTTTCCAGACAGATAATAGTTGGCAAGATCTTTAATATGAACTGTTCCGATAATCTGGTCTTCATCCTCTTCAAATACCGGATATCTGGAATAATTCTCTCTGGCAGCAAAACGGAAAGCTTCCTCCACAGACCGGTTGCCATCGAGACAAACCACTTTACTGCGGTAGGTCATCACATCTTTTACTTCCTTCTCATCAAAAGAAATAATGTTTGATATCATTTCCGCTTCATTATCTTCAAGAATCCCCTGTTCATGCCCTTCATTTAACACGGACATAATCTCTTCTTCTGTCACATTATCTTTCAGTTCTTCCGGCCGAATGCCAAGAAAAAAGAAAATAACCGTCTTTGCTCCATTCAACAGTACGGTAAGCGGCATCAAAACCGTATATAATGCATTCACAAAAGCAGCTGTCAACCAGAACCCCTTTTCTGGATTGCGAAGTGCCAGTTTTTTCGGTAAAATATTGCCAAATAAAACGACTGCAAAGATAAGCACCACCGCAGGAATCCATTGCTGCATCTGGGTACTTTGGTTCATAAACAAAAGTCCGGCAACTAACATACCAATCAGAATGCTGGTTCCTGCAAGTGTTAATTCAATTGCATCTATGTAACGTTCCCGCCGTTCAAGCATTCTTTGTACCTTTTCTTCTCCATGCTTGTGAACCTCAGCCTGTTTTTCCAGCTTATTCTCACTTAAATTGTAAAGTGCCGATTCTGCATAAGACACCAATGCTTCAATCATCAGTAATAATAGGCAGAATAAAATCTGATAAAAATACAAGGGGTGTCCATCATCCATTTTATTTTCTCCTTTTCTCTTATATAGACAAACTGATCCGCAATGCCTCATTTATCTTTTCCATTGCGTTCTCATCAAGCTGTCCCACCTTCTCTTTCAGTCTTTTTTTATCAATCGTCCGAACCTGCTCTAACAGAATTACGGAGTCTTTCACAATTCCATAGTCACATGCGTGAATCTCCACATGGGTAGGCAGTTTTGCCTTATTCATCTTTGACGTAATGGCCGCACAGATTACGGTCGGGCTGTGCCGGTTTCCCACATCATTCTGAACGATTAACACAGGACGGATTCCTCCCTGTTCAGAACCAACGACCGGACGCAAATCTGCATAAAAAATATCGCCACGCCTGATATTCAATCTTTCACTCTCCGTTTCATGGATTTTTTCATATTATTACCCATTTTTCAGAAAGTATTCCAGCTTAAAGCTCCAATTGAAGATCGCTTCCATCCCCATCATAATAATCCATCGTTCCTACGGTCTGGTTCTTATAATGATAGATACGTGCAACCCGCTTACCTACGTCACAGACAAACTCATAATTAAACGAATGTGCCTGGCCGGCCAGCTCTTCTACCGTAATTTCTTCCTGACCGTCTTTTCCGACAAGAGTCGCCACATCCTCCGGCTCTACCCCTTTGATTTCTGTCACATCCACCATAAACTGATCCATACAAACCCGGCCTATAATCGGTGCTGTCTGACCGTGAATCAATACTCTTCCAACATTAGAAAGTGCTCTTGGATATCCGTCTGCATATCCGACCGGAATGGTTGCAACCACCGTCTTCTTTTTCGTCACAAACGTGGAACCATAACTGATTCCCACGCCCGCTTCCACTTCTTTTACATGGGAAACATGTGCCCGGATTGACATAGCCGGCCGGATCGTGAGATGTTCTTTTAAAACTTCCTCAGATGGATACAGCCCATAGGTGATAATACCGCTTCGCACCATATCAAGCTGCATTTCAGGAAATTCCATTATTGCAGCACTGTTTGCTACATGGCAGACCGGAATTTCCACACCCTCCTTCTTCAACCTGGACACAAAATCCATATAACGTTGAAACTGGACTTTTGTAAAAGAAGGATCTTTCTCATCTGCTTTTGCAAAATGGGTAAAACACCCTGCAATCTCTACATTTGGAAGTGCAGCAATCCGTTTTATCTCATAAATGCTGTCCTCATTCAGCAAAAATCCAATCCGTGTCATGCCGGTGTCAAGTGCCAGATGAATCTTTGCTGTTATATTCTGCTTCACTGCTTCACTGGATATGTCCTTTGCCATATTATAGTGAAAGACCGTGGTCATTATATCATATTTTATCATCTCTGCATACTGCTGTTTTGCGCTATAACCCAGAATTAAAACAGGCTTTGTAATTCCTGCTTTGCGAAGTGCAATTCCCTCTTCCAGAACAGCCACTCCATATTCATCTGCTATATCATCGATCACTTTTGCAATGGGAATGGCTCCATGTCCATAACCGTCTGCTTTAATAACCGCAAAAATTTTTGTTTCTGGATTGATTTTTTTTCTTACTGCAGCCACATTTCCCCGGATTGCATCCAGATCAATGTCGGCCCATACCCGGTAATATGATTTCATGTTTTCCTCCTAAAGTAGTAAGTGTCTCCAAAATGTCCCCTGCCATCAGGGAATATTCCGATTGTTTTCCCTCTCCAAGCGCAGCATCTGCTGCCGCCGCATGTAATCCTGTTCCAAGACATGCTGCCTCAAACGGCGTCATTTTCTGTGCAATCAGACCAGCTACGATTCCAGCAAGCACATCACCCGAACCGCCAGTTGCCAGACCGGAATTTCCTCCATTATTTAGATAAATCTGTTCTCCATCCGTCACAATCGTACAGGCATCCTTTAATACAACGCAAATCCGTTTATTTCGCGCTGTTTCCTTTGCAGCCTGAATCAGATTCTCCCGGATATCCGGAACTTCCCTTCCGATCAGACGGGACATTTCCATCAAATGCGGGGTAATAACCGCATTTTCTGGCAATTGAAGTTCTGCAAAGCGTCCAAGAAGGTTAATTCCATCTGCGTCCACCACAATCGGCACATGTACAGAAGAAAGCACCAGTTCCATCAGGCGCTTTGCCTCTTCCCCCATGCCAATTCCCGGTCCGATTAACACAACACTCGCCCAGTTCAGATGGGATAGAATCTGTTTTTCCTGTTCCGGATTCCGGTAAAACTGGCTGGAATAAGATGCAACCAGCGCTTCTGGCAGCTTCCCTTTTAAGATTGGCACATTAGATTCTTCTGTCAGCACTTTGACTAGTCCTGCTCCCATCCGGTATGCTGCCTTTGCAGCCAGATATGCCGCACCAAACATTTCTCTGGAACCGGCAATTACAAGCACTCTTCCAAAGGTGCCTTTATTGGAATAGGAAGGACGCTTTGGCATCTTTTCTGTGTAATCTTCGAGTTCATAAGTAAAATAAGGTGTAGCAATCTGATCCACAGCCTTTTTCGGAAATCCAATATCCCCCACTACCATTCTTCCGCAATAATCTCTCCCCGGGTACAAAACGTGCCCTAATTTTTCTGTTCCAAAGGTAACGGTTACATCTGCTTGAACCGCCACGCCCCACACCTTTCCTGTGGAAGCATCAATTCCAGACGGGATATCTGCTGCAATTACTTTTCGTCCACTTTGGTTGATCTTAGTGATCAGATCCGCATAAGTCCCCTCAACTTTTCTGGAAAGTCCGATACCAAATAATGCATCCACTAGAATATCATATTCTTTTAACCGGCATTCCGTTAATACGTTTACCCCACACCGTTTTGCTGTCTCAAGCTGCTTACGGTTCTCGTTGGTTGCCTTGGATTCATTTCCTGCCATAAGGATGGATACCGCGTATCCTTTTTCCAAAAGAATACGGGCACAGGCTATGCCGTCCCCGCCATTATTTCCAGAACTACAGATACAAAGAACCGCATCCTGCGGCGATGACATTTCCTTTTCCACCTGCTCTGCAAGAATAAGTGCTGCTCTCTCCATCAGCACCATGCCCTGTATTCCATATGTATCCTGAGTCAGCACATCCAGTTCCTTTGCCAGCTTTGCGTCAAATAATTTTCTCATAAGATCATCTCCTGTCTACTCACCGAAATGCCTGTCCAACTGTTCCATCATCTGGGAACCTAGCAGCTTGTGCAGATAAGAATATAGTGCCTGGTTCTGATCTTCTGCCTCCTTTCGTTTCTGCTGTTTGATACGCAGCTTCTTCTCATACTCAGAGATCCACTGGTCAGCCTTTTGAATCTGGTCCTGATTTTCCCTCATTTTTTTATACATAATACGGATGCTTTCCTCTGCCAGATCCGCATTGGTATCCCTCATCTGATACGGAATCTCCATCAATTCTTCCTTGGAATTTTCCATTTTCCCATTAATATCCAAAATCAGACGCTGGCTTGTTTCCTGCTTTTTGATCCTTAGACGGTTGCTTTGTTGTGGATGTTCTTCCATATTCTCAACAATCCCGTTCATCAGCTTTTGTTTCAGCTTTTTCATATCCTTCATGTCATTGACCAGCTTTCCCTGCTGCTTTAACTGGTCATTAAGTTTTTCTTCTAACTGGGATAACCGGGATGTCTTCTCAAGATGTAAAAAAAGCTCATACCATTGTCCGTCTAAGGTAAGGATAGGGAGCTTTTTGTGATTCAGCGCATCTTTTAGCACAAGCTCCGGTTTTTCATTCTTTTTCCCGTTACTGCCAAACATCTTAATTCCTCCATCCCTCGTTCCTTTATCGCTTCAGCTTTTCCGTAAGATTATATGAAATTCTCATCAGGCTTTCCGCAAGATGTACATTCTCCACCACAACATGATCCGGAACATTTAAATCCGTCGGCGCAAAATTCCAGATTGCTTTAATTCCCCAGGAAACCAGTTTTGCTGCGATTGCCGGGGCATTTTCTTTTGGAAGGGTTAAAGCCGCGATATCACATTTTCCAGCAGTAACATATTCTTCCATCAAAGAGGCATCCCAAACAGTAAGATGTCCCACTTTCTTCCCAATCAACTCTGGTTTTACATCAAAGATTGCTTCAATTAAAAACCCCCTTTTTGCAAAATCAGAGTAGTTGGATAATGCCTGTCCCAAGTTTCCGGCACCTACTATAATAACCCGGTAATTCCGGTCAAGTCCTAATATTTTACCAATCTCTTCGTAAAGGTATTTTACATTGTACCCATATCCCTGCTGGCCAAATCCTCCAAAATTATTAAAATCCTGCCGGATCTGGGATGCCGTAACCTGCATCTGTTCACTTAACTCCTTGGAAGAAATCCGCTCTACCCCTTTTTCCCTTAACTCTCCTAAATAACGGTAATACCGGGGAAGACGTTTAATAACTGCCAACGAAATTTCTTTTTCGTTCACCGCAAATCCTCCTTCAATAATGTCTCTTTCTATTATACAAGTATGTGAAAAAGGTGTCAATGTTCCATTCGTTGACATTTTCCCCGTTTCTCCTTATAATCGGTAATGGGCGAATGACTTGGAAATCTGCCCACGCAAAGGAGAACAGATATGATTTTATCTTGCAGTCATATTAAAAAATCATTTCAAGGCGAGGACATTCTTAAGGATGTATCTTTCCATATAAATGAGCGGGAAAAGGCCGCTCTTGTTGGCATCAACGGCTGTGGTAAGTCAACTATATTTAAAATGCTTGTAAAAGAGTATGAACCCGACAGCGGAGAGATTGTTTTTGCCAAAGACTGCACCGTTGGTTACCTTGCCCAGCATCAGGATATCACTTCCGATGAAACGATCTATGATGAAGTTGCCAAAGCCAAACAGCATTTGATCGAATTAGAACGAACCATTCGCCGTCTGGAAGCCGAGATGAAGGAAAGCTCAGGCACCGAACTGGAGCAAAAGATGAAACAGTACACAGACGCTGTTCATCTCTATGAACGGGAAAATGGCTACGCCTACCGTAGTGAACTGACAGGCATTCTGAAGGGGCTTGGATTTTCTGAGGAAGAGTTTTCCCGCCCTGTCTCTTCCCTTTCCGGAGGCCAGAAGACAAGGCTCTGTCTTGGAAAACTGCTGCTCACGGTTCCGGATCTGATACTTTTAGACGAGCCTACCAATCATCTGGACATGGAATCGATCCACTGGCTGGAGTCTTATCTTGTAACTTATCCGAAAGCGGTACTGATTATCTCTCATGACCGCTATTTTCTGGACCGGATTGTAACAAAAGTGGTTTCCATTGAGCACCACACTGCCAGAACATATGAAGGAAACTATACCCAGTTTTCCCAAAAAAGGGAACAGATCAGGATTCAGGAACAAAGGGAATACGAAAACCAGCAGCGCACGATGAAACATCAGGAGGAAGTAATCGAAAAACTCCGTTCCTTTAACCGTGAAAAATCGATCAAGCGGGCAGAAAGCCGTGTCAAAATGCTGGATAAAATGGAAGTCATTAAAAAACCCCAGGAAGATTCCGGCTCTATGCGTATCTCATTTGATCCCCAGATTATCAGTGGAAATGATGTTCTGCATGTGGAAGATCTCTCCAAATCCTTTGACAGAAACGTTCTATTCTCCAACCTCTCTTTCGATATAAAACGGGGAGAACGGGTCGCCATTATTGGCAATAACGGAACCGGAAAAACAACCCTGTTAAAGATCCTGAATGGACAGCTTCCTGCAGATCACGGACTGTTCCGTCTTGGCTCTAATGTTACGATTGGCTATTACGATCAGGAACATCAGGTTCTTGACCAGAATAAAACGATTATCGAAGAGCTGCAGGACGCTTATCCAGATCTTGGAAATACCCGGATTCGAACGATTCTTGCTGCTTTTCTATTTACTGAGGATGATGTCTTCAAACAGATTGGCAGCTTAAGCGGTGGTGAGAAAGGAAGAGTCTCTCTGGCAAAGCTTATGCTTAGCAAAGCAAATTTCCTGATTCTGGACGAGCCAACCAACCATCTGGATATGGTGTCAAAAGAGATTCTGGAACGGGCGCTTACATCTTACACCGGAACGGTACTTTACGTTTCTCATGACCGGTATTTTATCAACCAGACAGCCACCCGGATTCTGGAACTTACCCACCAGACTTTCCTAAATTATCTGGGCAACTATGACTATTATCTGGAAAAAAAGGACACCCTGATACAGACTATCCCGGAAGAAAACACTTCCGCCTCTCCTGCCTCCCATACTACGGAAAGCAGTACAAAGGCAGACTGGAAACAGCAGAAGGAACAGCAGGCAAAAGAACGGAAACGGGAAAACGACCTGAAGAAATGTGAAAAAGAGATCGAGGAGTTAGAAAAGCGAAATGAAGAGATTGACCAGCTTCTTTCCCAGGCAGATATCTATTCGAATCTTTCTAAGCTATCCGATCTTGGAAACGAAAAAAAAGCAAATGAAGAACGCCTGGAACAATTAATGGAATTATGGGAAACTTTGATTTCCTAACAACAATTTTTATGGTATAATAAGATAAATGTGAGCCTCACATCATAACTATTCTTTTGAAAGCGAGATGAATGATATGTCAAACAAAAAAGTGGTTGTTGTTCTTGGACGTACTTCTTTCGGAAGAACCCTTCCAGAACAACAAAGTGCAGTGAAAGAGGCAGCAAAGGCCGTTGCGGATCTGGTGGAAGCAAAGTATCAGATCGTAATTACCCACAGCAATGCCCCTCAGGTCGGCATGGTTCATACAGCCATGACAGAATTCTCCAGACTGGATTCCACCTATACCGTTGCACCAATGTCGGTCTGCAGTGCCATGAGTCAGGGATATATCGGATATGACCTGCAGAATGCCATTCGTTCTGAATTAATCACAAGAGGAATCTTCTGTCCTGTATCAACCCTGATCACCCAGGTACGGGTTGATCCATTTGACCAGGCTTTTGCAAATCCTACAAAAATCATTGGACGCTCCATGAGTGAGGAAGAGGCAAAAGAAGAAGAAAAGAAAGGAAACCATGTAATCAAAGAAGGAAAAGGCTTCCGCCGGATTGTGGCATCACCTATGCCACTGGATATCTACGAAATTGATGCAATCCGTGCACTCTCGGATGCCGGACAGATTGTAATCGCAGCAGGAGGCGGTGGTATTCCGGTATTAGAGCAGGGTGTAAAACTGAAAGGTGCCAGTGCTGTAATCGAAAAGGACTATACGGCTGAAAAAATGGCAGAACTGTTAAGTGCTGACACTCTTTTGTTCCTTACCGGTGTAGACCGGGTATGTCTCAATTATGGACAGCCTGCAGAACAGCCACTCAGTTCCCTTACCTCTGCCGAAGCAAGAGAATACATTGCAGAAGGACATTTTCCAGAGCATTCCATGCTGCCAAAAATCCAGTCAGCATGTACTTTTGTAGCAAACCATCCGGAAAGAAAAACAATTATTACCTCTCTTTCAAAAGCAAAATCAGCTATGAAGGGCCGGTGCGGAACGATTATCACGGAAGGCTGAGCCTTATAGAAGCGTGCGCCGCTAGGCGCACGACTAAAAATGCCGGGGGCAACATGAATTGTACCCCCGGCATTTTTTATACTGTAATTTCTTTTGTCTGATTTCCATTCTAATCCTTACAGAATGTCTTTTGTACAGGCAATGGCAAGCGCACCACTTCCAATATGACAGGCAATGCTTAACGCAAGACAATCTACATAAACATCGTGACCCAGAAAACGTTCTTCCACTTCTTTCTTAAAAATCATTGCTTCTTCCAGATTATTCGAATGTACCACACAGATCTTCATGTCGCTGTAATCTTCTTTTTCCGAAAAGCGCTCTTTAAAATCTTTCTCCATGGCATCTAACATAATGCTTTTGGCCTGTTTTAAATTTCGGGCTTTTGCATATGCATCCAGCTTCTCACCCTGAATCTGAAGCACGGGTTTTAATCTTAAAATGGTACCCATAGCGGCAGCGGCCGGCGTAATCCGTCCACCTTTTTTCAGATATTTTAAGGTATCCAGCATAATATAAATACTGGAATCAAATTTGGTTTCTTCCAGTTTTTGACGAATTTCACTTGCACTCATCCCCCGGTCTGCCATCAGCTTTGCATCAATTACACTCTGACGCATCGTAACCGACACTCTCTGGTTGTCCACAACCTGCACCTTTCCATCATAATCCTGGGAAAGCATGACAGCTGTCTGACAAGAACCGCTCAATCCGCTGGACATCGGAATATACACGATTTCTTCATATCCGGATTCCAATGCCTGATTCCAGAAATCAAGTACTGAGCCTGCGGCAGGCTGGGAAGTTGAGATCTCTGCATCCTCTTTTAATCTCTGATAAAATTCTTCCTGGGTAAGCTCCACATGCTCTAAATAAGTCTCACCATTTACCATAAAAGGCATAGGCAAAACAAATACACCAAGTTCCTTTCCCTGCTCCGGTGTAATTCCACTATTACTGTCTGTCATTACTGCTACTTTTCCTGCCATAATTTTTCTCTCTTTCTTATTCTTTATATCGTTCTATATAGTAATCTGCAAATTCTTTTGTAATAAAACGCCGTTGCACCATATTTTGTATATTGTGCTGAAAAGTGGTCTGGGGCATTCCAGTTTGCATCATTCCTTTCAGAATCCGGCTGATCTCTGCTTTATATGCTTCCATCTCAAGAATACCGTCTTTCCAAAGAAGCCAACAGCGGTATGCCTCCTTTGAATATGCATCAATTTGGGAAGACTGCATAAAAGGATCCTGTACTTCTAATTGCAAAGGCAAAAGCGAAAACAGTTCTTTTACCGACAGATTTGTGATACGAATTCCATTCGCCAGCTCATATAAATTTTTACACATCACTCTGCGTCCCATCTTTTCCACCATAAACTGAGATGGAAGGTAAGATGAAAAAATCATGCTAAGAAGTTTGGAATCAAAGACTTCCCGGTAATCTTCCATTGGGTTTGCTTCCACATTGGGAATATAGGAAATCTTTGATACTTCCTTCAACGGTATCCCTATTTTCAATGGCTCTTCTGTTAGAAATAAAAAGCGAAGCATTCCTTTTTCAATCCAGATAAATGCCGGACACTGCCGAATCTGATACTTTTGGTACCTGTCCACCAGAATTGCCTTATGCTTTTTTTTCACTTTATACCGATAAAGAAGCTCCTTAATATTCTCTCCTTTGTATAACTTCACAGATGCATCAGGATCTGCTGTTTTCAGGGAGTCCTCTTTCCCAGTTTCTTTTTTTCTGGCCTTTTCTATTTTTTTCTTCCGCTCCAGATTCTTTTTCTCCTGTCTTTCCAGGTCTTTCCATGAAATGGATGAGGCATATAACAAGTCGATCAGCAGAACAAAAATAGCCACAACACCTAATGATAGAGAGGATACTGCTACAGATGTGGCAAGCAGTCCCAAAAACGCGATTATTAACACAATAATGGTAAGAATACACTGCTTTGCCTTTCTGCTGCCATATAGCAAAGTATTAAAAAACTTCATTTGCAGCCACCCTTTCTCTTACAGGCGGATCATAGAATTAATTGTTAATAGAAACAACCACCCATTTTCCCTTTTCATTCTGGGAAATCCATACATTATACGTATCTGTTCCAAGCATGATTCCATCCTGATTACTAAACATAAAATCTGAATAGCACTCCGACATGCTTTGAACAAATTCAGAAGTGAAAACCAGACTGGAACTCAACGAAATAAACTGCTCCCGGTTCTGTATCGTAAGTGTAGTAAACTCTGTGTTATCAGCTGAAGGAGCAGTTTTTATATTTACCGGATACTGGATCATATCAGCTAAAGTCTCCGAATCCTCAATCATAATTGCATCCAGAACTTTCTGGGAAAAATCACTGACTTCTTCATCTTCCCCCATAGAATAAAGATGTTTCTGATCCGGCGTATAATTGATATAAGCCAGTTTCAGAGTAACCGTTACTGGTTCTTCCCCAAGACCATTTTTTTCTCCAAACAATCCGGAGAGCACCGTTTTTCCATCTTCGTCTTTCGTCTGGCATATTACCATAAAATAATTACCATTTTCTTTTTCAATCGCATAAGACTGATTTTCCTGTGGCAGCATCTCAAATTTCATTACTTCCGAATGAAAATCACCCTCTACCTGAACATAAAAACGGCTTCCATCCGCCTCAGGCCATATATCCACTTTTACCTGTTCGCTTCCAAATGTACCACTAAAAATATTATGCTGTTCGGTTTCCAGCTGGAAAGGTGTATCAGAGGCATATTCTTCAATATACTGGTCATAATTTATGTTTTCCGGTTCTTCAAGCATTGCCGTCACTTCCGTTGCAGGAGAGGTTACTACTGCTGCATCTGTTGGCTTTGCAGTATTCACGTTTTTTGAAGCAGACGTAATATCGCTTTTTTTACCGCATGCAGTTACCAGGAATGCAATACAGGAAAAAAATACAGTTACCAAACAGCGGACTGTTTTTTTCGGCATTTTCTTTTTCAGCATCTTATCTCCCTCCATTCAGGTCCCAATTAGTTCTTACAATTTATTAATGCTTCTTTCTGTCTGCGAGATAATTTTTTTATCTGTGCTTCCCGTTTCATTGCCTCACTTTTTGTTGCAAATGCTTCATAATATTCCAGTGTAACCGGTCTTCTTGATTTTGTATATTTTGCCCCTTTCCCAGCATTATGTGCTTTGAGCCGCTTTTCCAGATTATTCGTCCAGCCTGTGTAGAGAGTCCCATCACTGCATCTTAGTATATATGCATAATGATCCATTTTTAGAATCGGAAAACTCCCACACTCTTTTTAAGGGATTCTGATGTGCGTTCCAGTGCCTGGGCTGCCACATTAAGATCTGCCACAGCCTCATTCAGACTCTCAGTAGCCGCAGTTGTCTGCTCTGCAGATGCAGCATTTTCTTCTGACACAGCTGACAGATTATTAATAATCTCAATGAGTTTATCCTTAGACTGGTCGATTTTCTCGGTCACGGAACGGATATTCCTAATTCCACCCATGGAATCCGTAACACCCTCACTAACCTCATCAAATTTTTCTCTTGTCATTGCCAGTTTTTCTGCCTGCTCTCCTACACTGACTTTTACTGCTTCCATAGCCTCCATAGAAAGTCTGGAATCTTCTAACAGCACATTAATAATATCTGCAATCATCATCGCAGAATGGTTGGACTGTTCCGCCAGTTTCTGAATCTCACCGGCAACTACGGCAAATCCTCGTCCCTGCTCTCCGGCACGGGCTGCTTCAATGCTGGCATTCAGTGATAACAGATTCGTCTCTTCCGCAATGTTCGATATTAACGTAATCGCTTTCTTAATCTTCTGGACAGACTGATTGGTTGATTCTGTCTGGCTGGCAATTTTTTCAACTGCTTCCACCGTATTATCATTTGTCCGGTTCAGTTCTGCAATAATATCAACTGCTTCCTGTTCTGCAATTCTCATACGGTTTGCACTGGCAGAAAGCACTTGCATTTCTTTTTCCATCTCATCTACAAACTGTCCCATTCTGGTTACATTTGCATATGCTACCTGAGTATCCTCTGCCTGGGAAACGGCTCCCTGGGAGATATCACCAATCGCCCTGGTAACTCCTTCCATCGTCTCACTCGTCTGTCCGGCGGTCTCATTTAAGGTCTCCACCGCATCCACCAGTTCATCCGCAGCTCCTTTCATATTTCCAATTATTTCCTGTAACGAATCCCGTAGTGTTCCAACTGACACTCCGATCTGTCCAATCTCATCTTTTCGTTTTAATACTTTTTTGTCAATGTCAAAAGCAAGATTTCCATCGGACAGCGATTCCAGAGAAACAATGGACTTCTTTAAGGATCTGGCAAGTCCCATGGCAATCACACTTGCAGCGACTCCGGCAACCACAATGAATAAAACGGCAAGAATAACCTGGTTTCTTAAAGCAGCGGTGATCTCTTTATCTACTTCCTCTCTAGGAGTCCCGGCAAAAAATACACCAACCACGTCTTCTGTCGTATCCGCATTGTTAATTAAAGGAGCAAAATAGCCATAATAATGAACACCGCAGTACTTAACATCCTCGGCAAAATAATCCTTTCCCTCTTCCAGCACTTTCTTCTTAGCTGCCTCTGGCAGTTCAATATCCAGCGCCCGATTTTTATTATTATCTTTATACAAATAAGTTGTCAACTGGCATTCATCCCCATAAAACATGGCAAGATCCGTTCCAGTGGCAAGTTTTGTATAGTCCAGAAACTGGTTATTATTAGAAATAGCAAGTGTTCCTTTAAAGAACATACCTTCTTCCATCGAGTAGATGCCCACCGCCTTCTCATCATATGCCTTCATCACCGTATAGCAGATTCCTTTTAATCTGGACTTTTCTGCCGACACCATCGTCTTTTTCAATGTAGATAACGAACGGGCTGTAATAATAATCGAACTAAGCAATAACGGAAGAATCGCGATCAAAAGAATCGTACGCATAACACCGGTACGTTTCCTAATTTTATGGGTTTTAGGCTGAACCTTCTTTGGTTTCTTTTTCTGTTCTTTTTTCAATTTTTTCTTCAGAGCCATTTTAGTTTCTTTATTCTTATTGTTCATTTTTTTCTTTTTTTCAGTCTTAATCATAAGCTACCCCCTGCTGTCCGGCTTTATCGAATCCCGTACATCTTTGCCAGCCTAATTTGGCTGAATTGTAATAAAAAAAGGTAAAAATACACTTATTCTGTATCAATTTAATACAAACAATTGTAAAACATATTCTCTCTTTTGTCAAACAAATGCTACATAAAAAGAGCAAAAATGAGCAAATTATCTACAAAATTGACAATCTGATCCCACACATATAAACCGGGCGGAATGACAGAATTCCCCCCGGTTTATATGTGGATTTTTTTACTTATTGAAAATACTCCACTCCAGCTTCAAATACATGCTGGTTCTGTTCACCCACAATATTCAGGGCCACGCCATGTCCACGGCGCTCCGAATGAGCCATCTTGCCAAATACCCTCCCATCCGGACTGGTAATGCCTTCGATTGCTGCATAGGAACCATTGATATTGAAATCCTCATCCATCGTCGGAACCCCATTTACATCCGCGTACTGGGTTGCTACCTGTCCATTGGCAAAGAGTTTCTTAAGCCATTCCTCATTTGCAACAAACCGTCCCTCTCCATGAGATGCAGGAATCACATACGTACCACCAAGTTCTGCCTTTGCAAGCCATGGAGATTTATTGCTTACCACTTTCGTGTAAACCGATTTGGACATATGACGGCCAATGCTGTTGGTGGTAAGGGTTGGAGAATCCTCTGTAAGATCTGTAATCTCTCCATAAGTCACCAGACCAAGCTTTACTAATGCCTGAAAACCATTACAGATACCAAGCACAAGTCCGTCTCTCTGTTTCACCAGATCGTTGGTTGCCTCTTTAATCCGCTCATTCCGGAAGATAGATGCAATAAACTTTGCAGAACCATCCGGCTCATCACCTGCGCTGAAACCACCAGGGAACATAATAATCTGGGATTCTTTAATTGCTCTCTCAAAAGCAGCTACCGAATCGATGATATTCTGTTCTGACTGGTTTTTAAATACAATGGTTTCCACCTTTGCGCCAGCTTCTTCAAAAGAACGTGTCAGGTCATATTCACAGTTCGTTCCCGGGAACACCGGTATAAATACTTTTGGAGTTGCAGTCTTCTTTGTACATACCAGCACATTCTTTTCTTCATAAACCTGATTTGGCACGTCAGACTCTGGCACAAAAGATCTGGTCGGGAATACCCCTTCAAGCGTTCCCTTCCATGCTTTCAGAGCTTCTTCCATAGACAAGTTCATAGAAAGTCCTGCAAATTCCGGTGTGGAGAGTACTTCTGCAAATACTGTGTACTCTGCCTGAACAGACGCAAGACATTCCAGATCGTCTTTCGATATCTCAGCAATAATCATTCCGTATTCTGGTTTAAAGTAATCTTCTTTTGCCAGTGCATCATTTAATTTCACACCAAGACCATTACCGAATGCCATCTTTGATACAGCCTCTGCGATTCCTCCATACCCTACTGCATAAGCCGCCTTGAATGTTTTATTCTGCACCAGAACCGTTAACTGGTTATACAAATTCGTCAGGTATTCATAATCCGGAAGATCATACGCATCACGCTTTATTGGGAATGCAACAAGCTGGTCACCCGGCTGTTTTAATTCCGGTGTCAGCACATCCTGAATCTTTGCCACATCAACCGCAAAGGAACAAAGGGTTGGAGGTACATCAATATCATTAAACGTACCAGACATACTGTCCTTTCCTCCGATGGAAGGAAGTCCCAGTTTCATCTGGGCGTCAAATGCACCAAGCAGCGCTGCCATCGGCTCTCCCCATCTGGTCGGATCATCGCCCAGTCTCCGGAAATATTCCTGGAATGTAAACCGGATTTTTGTCATATCGCCACCTGCGGCAACAATTTTTGCCACAGAGGAAATAATTGCATATACCGAACCATGGTACGGGCTCCAGGATGAAAGGAACGGATCAAATCCATAACTCATCATTGTTACAGTATCGCAGTTTCCTTTTAAAACCGGAAGCTTGGCGATCATTGTCTGGGTTGGCGTAAGCTGATATTTTCCGCCATAAGGCATCACAACCGTTCCTGCCCCGATTGAGCTGTCAAACATCTCCACAAGCCCTTTCTGAGAGCAGACATTCAGATCCGAAAGATTCGCAAGCCATGCTTCTTTCATATCTGAAACCGGCCTGTTCTTCTTAAAGTAATTTTCCTTCTCGTCCGGCATAGTCACCACAACATCCGTTTCCTGATGAGCTCCGTTCGTATCAAGAAATGCACGGGAAATATTAACAATCTCTTTTCCTCTCCAAACCAGTACCAGACGTGGCTCTTCTGTCACTTCTGCCACGCAGACTGCTTCCAGGTTCTCCTCCTGTGCATACTGTAGCATCTGATCCACATCTTTTTTATCTACCACAATTGCCATACGTTCCTGGGACTCTGAGATAGCCAGTTCCGTTCCATCAAGGCCTGCATACTTTTTCGGAACCTTATCAAGCTGCACCCGAAGTCCATCAGCCAGCTCACCAATGGCAACGGAAACACCACCTGCACCAAAATCATTACATTTTTTAATCAAATGGCTCACTTCCGGACGGCGGAATAACCGCTGGATCTTACGCTCTGTCGGTGCATTTCCTTTCTGAACCTCTGCTCCACATGTATGAATCGATTCCGTTGTGTGTACCTTGGAAGATCCGGTTGCACCACCACAGCCATCACGTCCTGTTCTTCCGCCAAGCAGGATAATCTGGTCACCCGGATCAGAATTTTCCCTGATTACCGCTTTTCTCGGAGCTGCACCCATAACGGCACCGATCTCCATACGTTTTGCCACATAATTTGGATGATAGATTTCACTTACCAGACCCGTAGCAAGCCCAATCTGGTTACCGTAAGAACTATAACCATGAGCCGCCCCCGTTACAATCTTTTTCTGTGGAAGTTTTCCTTCCAGCGTCTCTTTCATTGATTTTCTCGGATCAGCGGCTCCTGTTACACGCATTGCCTGGTAAACATATCCACGTCCAGACAATGGATCACGAATAGCACCGCCAAGACAGGTAGCTGCACCACCAAATGGCTCGATTTCGGTTGGATGGTTGTGGGTTTCATTTTTGAAAAATACAAGCCACTCTTCTTCTTTTCCATCGATTTCGACCGGAACAACAATGGAGCAGGCATTAATCTCGTCTGATTTTTCCATGTCTTCGAGTTTCCCATCTTTTTTCAGCTTCTTCATAGCCATGAGGGCAATGTCCATGAGACATACATATTTGTCATCCCGTCCTGCATACAGTTCTTCGTAGGTCTTTACATAATTTTCATATGTTTTCAGAAATGGTTCGTGGTAAAATCCATCCTGGAATGCCACATTCGTTAATTCCGTCTGGAATGTTGTATGACGGCAGTGGTCAGACCAATACGTATCCAGAACCCGGATTTCTGTCATAGAAGGATCTCTTTTTTCCTCTCCGGCAAAATAATTCTGGATATGAAGAAAATCTTTAAATGTCATGGCGAGGCCTAACGAATCATAAAGTGTCTTTAAATCCGCCTCGTCCATATCTTTAAAGCCAGCGAAAACTGCCACATCTTCCGGCTCATCATACTCTGTTACCAGTGTATTTGGAATCACTTCATCGGTTTCCCTCGAATCCACCGGATTGATGCAGTATGCTTTAATCCGCTGAAACTCTTCATCCGATATCGTCCCGGACAATACATAGGTGGTGGCAGTACGGATGATTGGCTCTTCTTTCTCATTCAGAAGCTTTACACACTGCTCTGCGGAATCCGCACGCTGGTCAAACTGTCCCGGAAGATATTCCACGGAGAATACCCGGTCAGACTCTTCTTTGTCAAAAGTATCCTCAAACAGCCGGTCCACTGGCGGCTCAGAAAACACAATGCCCAGTGCTTTCTGATAAGTCTCCTGGCTTAGATTCTCCACATCATAGCGAACGAGAACACGGACTCCTGACAGCGTATTGATGCCAAGGTAGCTCTTCAATTCTTCTTTTAACTCCTTTGCCCGTACTGCATACGGCTCTTTCTTTTCAACATAGATTCTTCTTACGTTACTCATGATGGCTCCTTTCCTTTCCTGTGGTTCTTTTATTATTTAAGAAATTTACTTGTGCATCCGTCGAATCAACTGGTAGATGACTCCATTTTGCGTGACAAGCGGTTTTGTGTGGGCAAAGAAAATGATCCCGTCACTGGGAGCCAGAATCCGGGAGCGGACTTCGCCCTCATAAGGGTCAAGCACTTCGCCAATTACCTCTCCAAACCGTACTTCGTCTCCAGGACTCTTAAGTCTCCGGTAAATTCCCGCCATATCAGCACGAATCGGCATAAGACTGTGTTCCTCAATGGTAGAAGCAATATATCCGTTATGGCAGTCATACCGGATCAATCCCATTCTTGTAAAAAAACGAAGTACAGACGATACCGCCTGATCTGCGGAAACCTCATCGATGGTATCCGTTGCACTGGTATACACAGAAAACGCATTTGTTCCCGATATCTGCCAGCTATAATTCAGAGTTCCCACATCTACCGGCTCCGGTTTTCTCTTCAAGATAAAGGGCAGTCCAAACAAATCTGCCAGACTGGCATTCTCATGTCCTGTCTCCATCATCCTCACATGGGGAATAAATTCTCCCGGAGTATGAAAGCTTGCGAACTGGATGCCATAACTGTAATTTTTAATTTTTTCGAATATTCCGGCGGCAATCCGCTGCGTTGTTTCTCCATCCGGATCACCAGGAAATGACCGGTTAATATCCGTATGATCCATGCCCCAGAACCGTTCTTCCACATTTACCGAAAAATGATTCACTGACGGGATTACCATAATCTCATTTTGATTCAAAATGTTATCATTCCGCTCGATAATAGAAAGCTGGTGAATCAATTGGGAACATACATAAAGCTGCTGTATCTCATTTCCCCGTGTAGGCCCTACAACACATGCCGAGGGCTCACCATGTCCAAACCGATATCCGTATATTTTGAATTCTTCCCGAAAAGGTGCTTTCAGGGTATAGATTAATTCCTTCCGCATGTAATAATACCCTCCAAATGACTATGCACTCACTGCATTCTGACTTAATATCCGGGCGATCAGGGAACCTTCATATACCACCGGATATTCTCTTAAAGAAAAAACAATACCACTGCAAGGTGCCAGAATGTGTTCAAGAACCATTCCCTGTGCCGGATCAATAATATCTCCTACCACATCTCCTGCCTCAAGGCCTTCCCAATGGGATATATCCGGAATAAAAATCCCCGACTTTTCTGCGTGAACCATCTTTACTTCACCATCTGATGAAATAACCGGTGATTTGATCTTAGATACTTCGCCCGTCCAGATTCCAGCTTCTTTCATCAGGGCAAATAGTCCATCTACCAGCTGTTCTCCATACTGTCTTGTAATCCGCATACCAACTCCCATTTCAACTGCAAGGGTCGGTACTCCTAACCGGTTCATTGTATGACAAAGACTGGATTCCAGGACCGTCTGGGATTCACAGATCCAGATAAATTCTGTATTCAGGAGTTTAGCATATTCCAGTGTTTTTTCTTTATCTTCTGCCCGAAGCCTCACCTGGGGAATCTCACGGATAAAGATATTGCTGGCATGAATATCTACACAGATATCGGTACCCATAATATCTTCCACGATACCGGCAGCAATCTGCTCTACCATATCTCCTTCTTCATTTCCCGGAAAACTGCAATTCATATCAATATCAAAAGTAGGAACACGTCTGGTTGTTAATTCCATGCCGAGAGGATTAATGCATGGATAAATATCCACAATTCCTTGAAGCATCTCCGGCTGTTCCCTGATTCTTCGTATCAGCTCATATACTATATACTGGCCTTCCAGTTCATCACCGTGAATACCAGTAATAATTGAAATCCGTTTTAATCCTGTATGTATGTTAACCGGCTTCAACCTTGTTTTCTTTATATGAAGGGTCTCGCCAACAGGCAATTCAATTGAAAGTAACGATTCCATCCCAACCATTCACATCCTTTCATTAACAAACATACGTCAGTTTATTATACGTTAATTTGAAAAGGCTGTCAAACAATTGCAGTTTACACCTGGGAATCAGGCGAAATGCTGAACTGTTACAAAGATTTCTAAAAAATAAAATTTCCCATTGACAAGTTCCTAAATAAATGGTATTATAATCAAGGTTTTTGACTTGCGGGAGTGCTGGAATTGGCAGACAGGCATGATTCAGGTTCATGTTCGCGTATGCGAGTGAGGGTTCAAGTCCCTTTTCCCGCATGAAGAAAAAAAGCAGATAACTTTGTTATCTGCTTTTTTCTTCCATACATTTTTAAAGCTTAAAGATAACACAAATCACCAATAGACAAAAGATGCCCTGCCGGTGATCTGCTTTATCCTTATGTATGGATGGTAACCTTTTTCTCTGACACGCAGTTTGCAATGTAATCCGTAACCTCTTCTTTGTTCATCCCCAGAACATATGCCAGTTCTTCATTCAGTTGGTTTTCCGCCAGACGGAAATACCGTTCATCCACTGCCATTGCTTTTTTTCCACTTTTGGTTCTGGATTTATTTTTTAGATACAATGTTTTAATGATTTTAACCAGTTCCCTGCAGTCACAGTTGCGCAGAGCGACCCGGTACTGCGCCTCCCGTTCCTGTTCATTACCAGTCCGCACCGTTTCTATGTCATCAATCTCATTAATGAGTTTTTTCGCTTCCTGTTTTGATATCACAGATCTCATAACCGTTTTATTGTTCTCAATAGGGGCATAGATCACCGCATCTTTTTGATAAACAGGCCGCAGTGTATAATAAAGCTCATCCTTATCCACCATGGACATGGACAACGTTCCCACATCCGTCACTTTACATACACCATGTTTCCCATACACTACGATATCATTTACCTGAAACATTGCTTTTCCCTTCCTTTTCATTCATCCTAAAATCTTACGCTACATTGGTCCTTCTGCCAGATCAGCTAGAATATGAATACATTTGTCATATCCCAGCACGCTGCTGTTTAGAGACAGCGTGTAATTTCTTGCATCCCCCCAGTTCTGATCGGTATAATATTTGTAATGAATGCTACGCTTTTTGTCCATCTGATTCATCATCTTTCCAGCTTCTTTTTCTGTCTTCTCAAATAATTTCTGAATCCGTTCTGACTTTTCTTCCTGGTTTCCATGAATAAATACATCAATGCAGTCCTGGCAATCTTTTAAAATATAGTCTGCGCATCTTCCTACAATGACACAGGATTCCTTTTTTGCAATATCAATAATAATTTTTCTTTGCAGAGAATATAGATAATCCTCCAAAGAGGCACCTGTCTGGTCACGCCCCACAAACGCATATGCAAAACCTTTTCCTGCCGGAGAGTATTCCCCTTTTTTCTCGATAAATTCCTTTGAAAGACCAGATTCTTCTGCCACTTTTTTTATGATATCTTTATCGTAGTACGCCATGCCAAGTTTCTTTGCAACCTGCTCACCGATGTATCTGCCACCGCTTCCAAATTCCCGGCTGATTGTAATGATTTTTTTCTCCATTTTTATCCCTCCAGTCCACTAATAACCCGTTGATTAATTTTGCTCATAAGGCAGGCAGCAATCAGTGCAGAAACAAACTCTGCAATCGGAAACGTCATCCATACCATCCACATATGATCCATGGACTGTCTTGCAAAAAGTGAGAAAAACCATGCCACAGGAAGCACAAAAATCAACTGCCTGCACACTGATACCACAAGCGATTCCAATCCACTGTCCAGCGCCTGGAAGATTCCCTGAAATGCAATATTAGCCCCTGCAAAAACAAAACTGATTGAAATAATTCTCATGGCGCTGGTGCAAAGTTTTTGGGTTGTACCTGACAATCCAAATAAAGCAGCAAACGGTTCTGCAAATATCTCCAGTAGTAAAAGTCCAGCTACCATGATCACCAACGTATAAAGCATACCATATTTAATACCATCCAGAATTCTTCGTTTGCTTCTCATTCCATAGTTAAACGATACAATCGGGGTAATGGCATCCCTGAGTCCAAATGCAGCAAAAAGAATAAACTGCTGAATCTTATAGAACAGACCATATGCAGTAACCACCGATTCATCAATCTTGCCAAAGATCACATTGAGTCCGTAGGTCATAACAGACATAAGTGCCTGAGCAATAATTGCCGGAAGCCCAATAGAATAGATTTCCCGGATGATTTTTCCAGAAGGCTTCATATAAATTAGTTTATTCTTTATTTCTTTGTCAAATTTCAGATGAAATAACAGCGCCAGTAAAAAGGAAACGATCTGTCCGATTACCGTGGCATATGCAGCTCCTGCCACTCCACATTCAGGAAGTCCCAGCAGACCATATATAAGAACAGGGTCTAAAATAATATTGGTAACTGCTCCTGCCACCTGTGCAATGGTGGAAAACAATGACCGCCCCGTTGCCTGCAGCAGTTTTTCAAATATAGAGAAAAATACAATTCCAAACGAAGCAACACAGCATATTTTCAGATAATCAGATGCCATCTCCAAAACCAATGGATTTGACGTCTGGGATGATATATACCCCCTCGTTCCAAACAGGCCAAACAAAAGGAATACAAAGTAAATGACTGCCGCCAGAAAGATAGCATTTCCAGCCGCCTGGCTTGCTTTTTTCTGATTGTTCTGTCCCAGGCTTTTGGCCAAAAGCGCATTCGTTCCAACCCCGGTTCCAATTCCAATGGCAACCATCAGCATCTGAACCGGAAACGCCAGTGTCAGCGCATTCAACGCTGCCTCTCCATTTTCTTTCATATTAGAAACAAATGCGCTGTCAACTATGTTATATACCGCTTGTAATACCATAGATAAAATCATCGGAATCCCCATTAATAACATCAGCCTGCCAACCGGCATCGTTCCCATCTTATTCATTGTTTCTTGTTCTTTCATAATTGTTGTTTTACCTCCAGTTTTCTTTTGATCTAAAGTGGAGTCTTTTTTTGAGATGAGGAAAGCTGCCATAACCTGCAAAAAGGCGCAAACCCAAATCTGGATTTACGCCTTAAAGCCACACGATTATTAATTATAATACCACCATTTTTTCAAAAAAGTCAAACTTTATTTTTGTGTAAGAAGCAGCATAATCTCATTGCTGCGTTTCAAGAATTCGGTCATTGCTTCTGATTCCAGTGGATGATTTCCAATCAGTGCAAGATCATAAAGCTGCTGGCAGAACAGATGGATAGACTTATCTTCCTCGTCTTTGTGTTCAAACACATACTGCACCAATGGATGATTGACATTCAGTACCAGCGTCTCGCCGCCGCCAAACATATTCATGTCCATACCGCCCATGGAATACATTTTCATCATATCCTGCATTCTTCTTGTCTCTTCTGACAAGGTAACCATGGAAGCAATGGAATCTTCTTTCAGCTTTTCTACTTTCACTTCCAGCTTGTCATTGGCCAGTTCTTTGCGGAACAGTTCAGTTAATGCTTCCTGCTCTTCTTTCAACGCATCTTCATCTGTCTCTTCACGGAAAGTCTCTGAGATATCCGCATCAATCCGCATGAATTTCACATTTTCCTTGCTCTGCTCAATCTGCTGGACAAACGGCTGGTCGATATTATGTGTCAGAATCACTGCATCCATCTGATTGTTTTTAAACATGTTAATGTACTGGCTCTGCTGTTTCTCATCAGTGACATAATAAACAATCTGCGGTTTCTTCTCTTCCGTTGTCTCTTCCCCTGTTTCTTCCTCTGTTTCTTTTTTCTCCTCTTCCTTTGCCTCTTCCTCTTTTCCATATGCCTGTTCCAGGTATTCTTCCAGGGTTACATATTTTCCATCCAGGTTTTTATAGATAATAAAGTCTTTCATCTTTTCCCGGAACTTCTCATCCTTTAGGCAGCCAAATTTGATAAATGGGCTAATATCATCCCAGTATTTCTCATAACTTTCCTTATCCGTCTTGCACATACCACTTAACTTGTCTGCCACTTTCTTGGCGATATAATCAGAAATCTTTTTCACAAATCCATCATTCTGAAGGGCACTTCTGGATACATTCAGCGGAAGATCTGGACAATCAATCACCCCTTTTAACAAAAGCAAGAATTCAGGAATTACTTCTTTGATATTATCTGCAATAAATACCTGATTGTTATAAAGTTTGATTACGCCTTCCAGATTGTCATATTCCGTATTCAACTTCGGGAAATATAAAATTCCTTTCAGATTAAACGGATAATCCATATTTAAGTGAATCCAGAACAAAGGCTCCTTATAATCATGGAATACATCGCGGTAAAATTTCTTATAATCTTCCTCGCTGCACTCATTTGGATGGCGGTTCCACAACGGGTTCACATCATTTACCGGAACCGGACGTTTTAATATCTTTGCCTTCTCTTTCCGAGGAGAGACTTCAACCTGCTCCTTCTCCCCTTTTTCATTTTCCTTTTCTTCATATTTTGCTTCTTCCACAATGTTTTCAATTACGGTATCTTCCTCCGTAACCTCGGAAGCATCAATGGTTTCATATTCCGGCTCTGCATTTTCTTTTGCAAAATAGATCGGAACCGACATAAAGGAACAATATTTTTCCAGCACTTCTTTTGCCCGGTATTCATTGGCAAATTCATAACTATCCTCATTAAGATACAAGGTAATCTCTGTTCCTTTTTCAGTCCGGTCAGTGGTGGACATATCAAAATCCGTACCGCCTTCTGATTCCCAGTGGACGCCTTCCGCACCCTGTGTCCAGCTTAATGTATCAATTGTAACCTTATCTGCCACCATAAATGCAGAATAGAATCCAAGACCAAAATGACCAATAATCTGGTCTTCATTTGTTTTATCCTTATATTTTTCCAAAAAATCTGCTGCACCGGAGAACGCAATCTGGTTGATGTATTCTTTCACTTCATCAGCAGTCATACCAATTCCGTTATCAATAAACTTCATGGTTTTCTCTTCCGGGTTCACCAGAACTTTTACTTCAAATTTATGGTCTTCCGGAATGGATATTTCTCCCATCATGTCCAGTTTTTTTACCTTTGTGATGGCATCACAGCCATTAGAAACCAGCTCACGGATAAAAATATCATGATCCGAATAAAGCCACTTCTTGATAATCGGAAAGATATTTTCTGAATTAATTGATAAACTACCTTTTTCCTGCATACGATAACCTCCAAACTTTATTTCTGCAATTTTATTAGAAACTAGCAGTTTCTTATTCAGTCTGCTAATTTGATTAACTGTAATCATATATTAGTACGTTAATTTCCCCTTGTCAAGAGAAAATTAGCACTCATTTAAAATGAGTGCTAATAGTTCTTTGTCATCCGAAGTTTGAGTAAGTAAATTATATGATCTGGTTATCTTTCAGGAATTCCTCTGTTTTCTGACAAAACTCCTGTTCCAGGGAATGATCCAGCATAAATTCCTTTGGCTGATATGTGGTTGTCAATTGAAGTTTTTGCCCTTCATAGGAGATATTCAGGTATCCAGTTCCACAATCATCCTGTCTTAACAGCACAATCTTCATATAATCCGGTGTCTGTTTTCCTTTGATAATCTGCACAAGATAAGGCCGGATCCGCTCCCACTTTATATAC
>JAQXIP010000014.1 GCA_029007845.1 Clostridiales bacterium | reverse complement strand
AAAAATTAACGATGCTGACAGCGTATGATTGTTCTACGGCAAGGCTGATTGACGAGGCGGGAGTGAATTCTATCCTTGTGGGAGATTCCCTTGGGAATGTGATGCTCGGGTATGAGGATACGATACCGGTTACGATGGAAGACATGATTCATCACACAAAAGCAGTTACAAGGGGAGCAAAAGATGCCCTTGTAGTAGCAGATATGCCGTTTATGTCTTATCAGACATCCGTGTATGATGCGGTAGTGAATGCAGGCCGTCTGATTAAGGAAGGCGGGGCACAGGCTGTGAAACTGGAAGGAGGAGCGGCTGTAGCAGAGCAGATCCGTGCGATTGTGGATGCCTCGATTCCGGTTGTAGGGCATCTGGGGCTGACCCCGCAGTCGATTCATGCGTTTGGCGGTTTCCGGGTTCAGGGAAAAGGAGAAGAAGCAGCCAGAAAACTATTGGAGGATGCAAAACTGGTAGAAGAAGCGGGGGCATTTGCCCTTGTTCTGGAATGTATTCCGGCACCTCTTGCAACTCTCATCACCGAGAGAGCAGGAATTCCGACGATTGGAATTGGAGCTGGAGCCGGCTGTGACGGACAGGTTCTTGTATATCAGGATATGCTTGGAATGTATTCGGGATTTGCACCAAAATTTGTGAAGCAGTACCGAAAGATTGGGGAAGAGATGAAGGCTGCATTTAAAGAGTATGTGGAAGAAGTGCAGGAGGGCGTTTTCCCGGCCAAAGAGCATACCTTTGCCATGGATGAAGAAGTACTGAACAAATTATATTAGAAGCAGGAAAGGCAGGAATGGTCAGATGAATATTGTTAAAACGATTGCGGAAGTAAGAGAACAGGTAAAGGCATGGAAAAAAGAAGGGCTGAGCGTGGGGCTTGTGCCTACAATGGGATATCTGCATGAAGGGCATCAGAGCCTGATTGAACGGGCAGTGAAAGAAAACGACCGGGTGGTGGTAAGCGATTTTGTGAATCCTACCCAGTTTGCACCAAATGAAGATCTGGAAAGTTATCCGAGAGACTTGGAGAGAGACGCAGCATTGTGTGAAAAAGCAGGGGCAGATCTGATCTTTCATCCGGAGCCGGAAGAAATGTATGCCAAAGATGCATGCACCTTTGTGGATATGCGGGCGTTGACAAAGAATCTGTGTGGAAAAACTAGACCAATTCATTTCAGCGGTGTGTGTACGGTAGTGAGCAAATTGTTCTTAATTGTGAATCCGGACCGGGCTTATTTTGGAGAAAAAGATGCCCAGCAGCTTGCAGTCATCCGCCGGATGGTCCGGGACTTAAATTTTGACATTGAAATCGTTGGCTGTCCGATTATCCGTGAGGAAGACGGACTGGCAAAAAGCTCCCGTAATACCTATCTGACAAAGGAACTGCGCGAGGCAGCTCCTGTTCTTCACAAAGCTCTGGAAGAAGGAAAACAGATGGTGCTTGAGGGAGAGCGCAGTGCAGAAAAAGTAAGAGAGACGATTAAAAAACGGATTGAAGCGGAACCGCTGGCAAAGATTGATTATGTGGAGATTGTTGATTTTGAAACGATTGAGCCAATCGAGACAATCAAAGGTTCTGTTCTTGCAGCCGTTGCGGTATACTTCGGGAAAACCCGCCTGATTGATAACTTTATTCTCACAGATATTTAAAGAAAGGAAGGAGTCTATGAATATTACCATGTTAAAAGGAAAGATTCACCGCGCTACAGTGGTTCAGGCAGAGCTTGATTATGTAGGAAGCATTACAGTAGATCCGGTATTGATGGATGCAGCGGGAATTCTGGAATATGAAAAAGTACAGATCGTGGATGTGAATAACGGGAACCGTTTTGAGACATATACCATTGCAGGAGAACCGGGCAGTGGAATGATCTGCTTAAACGGTGCGGCTGCAAGGCAGGTGTCTGTAGGAGATAAAGTCATATTGATGGCATACTGCGAGATGACACCGGAAGAAGCGAAAGGGCATAAACCGTATGTAGTATTTGTAGACGATAAAAATCAGATTCGCCAGGTAGCCCGTTATGAGAAGCATGGACAGTTAAGTGAATAATTGTCAGACACTCAGACAAAGGAAAGGTGGCTTTGTTATGTTAAAGGGAAAGACCATTCTTCTTGGCGTGACAGGAAGTATTGCAGCTTATAAGATTGCCAATCTGGCGAGCATGCTTGTGAAGCAGCATGCACAGGTTCATGTGTTAATGACAAAGAATGCAGCGAATTTTATTAATCCCATTACCTTCGAGACATTAACTTCACATAAATGCCTGATGGATACATTTGACCGGAATTTTGAATTTCAGGTAGAACATGTGTCACTTGCAAAACAGGCAGATCTTGTGCTGGTGGCACCGGCTTCGGCGAATGTGATCGGAAAGCTTGCTCATGGAATCGCAGATGATATGCTGACGACGACCGTTATGGCATGCAGGTGTAAAAAACTGATTGCACCGGCAATGAACACAAATATGTATGAAAATCCGGTTGTGCAGGATAATTTAAAGACACTTAAGCATTATGGAATGGAAATCATCTCTCCGGCATGCGGTTATCTTGCCTGTGGAGATACCGGTGCGGGAAAACTCCCATCGGAAGAGGTGCTTATGGATTATATCCGCCGGGAACTGGCACATGAAAAGGATCTGGCCGGGAAAAAGGTACTTGTGACAGCAGGTGCCACGATGGAGCCGATTGATCCGGTCCGGTATATTTCCAACCATTCCACCGGAAAGATGGGGTATGCCATAGCCCGGTGTGCCATGGAACGGGGAGCGGAAGTTACGCTTGTAAGCGGTAAGACGGCACTTCCTCCGGTTCCGTTCGTGAAAATGATTCCGGTCACCAGTGCAGAGGAAATGTTTCAGGCGGTAACCGGAGTAAGCAGTGATCAGGACATTATAATAAAGACTGCAGCGGTGGCAGATTATACGCCGGCTACTGTGAGCGATGAAAAAATCAAGAAAACAGACGGGGATCTTTCCATTCCGCTTGTGCGGACAAAAGATATCCTTGCGTGGCTTGGGGAGCATAAAAGAGAAGGACAGTTTCTCTGTGGATTCTCCATGGAAACCCAGAATCTGGTGGAGAATTCCCGTAAAAAACTTGCTAACAAACATGCGGATATGATTGTTGCCAATAACTTAAAGGTGGAAGGCGCAGGATTTGGCACGGATACCAATGTTGTTACCCTGATTACAGAAAGCCGGGTGCAGGAAATGGAATTAATGTCAAAGGAGCAGGTCGCAGAGGTACTTTTGACAGAAATCGTAAGATGCCGGGGGTAATCGTTAAAACTTCGTGCTCCCGCAATCTGAAAAACATGCGATAAAAACCGGAAACGGTTTCGGGAAAAAGATAGGAAAAATGCCTTTTTTGTTCTATTTGATGGAAGAAGGCATTTTTTTTATGGCAAAAAAAGGCGGTTTTTTGTATATTTTGTACAAAAATAGAGATGAAATATGTGTCATTTTGCGGTTTTTATGAATTGTGAACAAAAAAAGATTGATTTATTTTAGATAAGATGATACTATAAGTGTACAACCGAAAACGATTCCGAAGGAGAGAGGAATCAGTTTTCCGAATATTTCTTTATGAGAAAGGAACGATAAAAAATGAGAAAAATGAGAAAAGTAGCAGCTCTTGCACTTTCAGCAGCAATGATCGTTGGTATGCTGTCTGGATGCGGTGGCTCTAATTCAGGTTCAACAGCTGGTCCTTCCGGCTCTGCAGGAGGAAGCTCCTCAGGAAAGACTGGAAAAGTTTATTACTTAAACTTCAAACCTGAAATCGCTGATGTTTATGAGAAAGTAGCAGCAGATTACAAAGCAGAGACCGGTGTAGAAGTTAAAGTTAAAACCGCAGCAAGTGGTGAGTACGAGTCAACACTGAAATCTGAGATTGCAAAATCAGATGCACCTACCCTGTTCCAGATTAACGGACCAGTAGGATACCAGAACTGGAAAGATTACTGTGCAGATCTGAAAGACACAGAACTTTACAGCAAATTATCTGATCAGTCTCTGGCAGTAACCGGAGATGACGGCGGCGTTTATGGTATCCCATACGCAGTAGAAGGTTATGGTATCATCTACAACAATGAGATCATGGACAAGTACTTTGCATTAGATTCCAAGAAAGCAGCAGCTGCTTCTATGGATGACATCAAAGACTTCGCTTCTCTGAAAGAAGTTGTTGAAGATATGCAGGCAAATGCAGATGCATTAGGAATCAAAGGTGTATTCGCCAGCACATCCTTCGCTTCCGGTGAAGACTGGAGATGGCAGACACACTGATTAAACCTGCCTCTTGAAGAGGAATTCGCTGAGAAGACAGATTACTCAAGCCCTGTTCTTGCAGGTCTTGCAAGCAAAGAAATCGAGTTCAAATATGCAGACGAGTATAAGAACATCTTTGACTTATACACCAACAACTCCTGCACAAAGAGTACATTACTTTCTGGTAAAACAGTTGATCAGTCCATGGCTGAGTTCGCACTTGGACAGTGTGCAATGGTTCAGAATGGTAACTGGGGCTGGGGTCAGATCAGCGGCGTTGATGGAAACGTTGTAAAAGAAGACCAGATCAAGATGCTTCCAATCTACACAGGCAGCGCAAATGATTCTTCCAGAGGTTTATGTGTTGGTACTGAGAACTTCTTCGCAGTTAACAAAAATGCAAGTGCTGAAGATCAGCAGGCATCTATCGACTTTATCACATGGCTGTTCACCAGCGATACCGGTAAAGGATATGTATCTGGTGACTTAGGATTCATCGCACCATTCAACACCTTTGAAGATGATGAGAAACCAGCAGATCCATTAGCAAAAGAAGTTATGAACTGGATGAGCAAAGATGGTGTTACAAGTGTACCTTGGGCATTTACAGCATTCCCAAGCGAGAACTTCAAGAAAGCAGTAGGTTCTGCATTACTTGAGTATGTAAATGGCAATGCTGACTGGAATTCAGTCGTAACTGCAACAAAAGAGAACTGGGCATCTGAGTACGCAAGTGCAAATGGTCAGTAAACCGAATGTAAGTAACATAGTTTAATATGATGCCAGGGTCAAAAGGCCATACGTTTCATGCTTGCATGAAAAAGCATGACATTATGACCCGTAAAACATAAGAAATTAGCCCGAACAGGGCGGATTTCGAATGTTTTAGAATTGCGAGATCACGAAGTGCGTAGCAATTCGTAGGCATCATGGGGTCAAAAGACCTTTTGACCCCAACATCTTAATATGTCATTCATAATGGCAGGTGGGGTCAGCCTACCTGCCATTATTTAAAAAATAACCGTTTATACTCAATAGCATGTAGGAGGAAAGTTATGGAAAAATCATTGAAAAAGTATTTTCCTGTGTTTACCGTTCCGACTCTTCTTGCATTTTTATTAGCTTTTATTATCCCATTCTTCATGGGTTTATGGCTGTCTCTCTGTAAATTTAACACGGTAACGAATGCGAAATTTACGGGATTCTCCAACTTTATAAAAGTGTTTAAAGATGCTGGATTTCGGACTTCATTTTTATTTACCTTAAAGTTTGCAATTGTTGCAGTCATTACGATTAACGTATTTGCATTTCTTTTGTCCCTGCTTTTAACAAGAAAGCTGAAGGGCACGAACATTTTCCGTACCATTTTCTTCATGCCAAACCTCATTGGTGGTATCGTTCTTGGTTACATCTGGAATCTGATTATCAATGGTATCCTGATGCACTGGGAAGTGACAATGACCTATGATCCTAAATATGGTTTCTGGGGCTTGATTGTACTGATGAACTGGCAGATGATTGGTTACATGATGATTGTCTATGTTGCCGGTATCCAGAATCTTCCGACCGACGTTATGGAAGCGGCAAAAATTGACGGCGCGAACAAGATTCAGACATTGTTCCGTGTCACCATTCCGCTGATGATGCCACAGTTTACGATTTGTCTGTTCCTGACAATCTCCAACTCCTTTAAACTGTTCGATCAGAACCTGGCATTGACAGCCGGTGATCCATCCAGAAAGACAGAGATGCTTGCCTTGAATATCTACAATACATATTACGGAACCATTGGTTACGAAGGTGTAGGTCAGGCAAAGGCGGTTATCTTCTTTATTTTGGTTGCTGTTGTGGCAATTACCCAGCTGGCAGCTACAAGACAGAAGGAGGTTGAGAGCTAATGGCTAAGACAAAGACAATCGACGATTACAATGAGAAGGGAAAAATTGATGCGACCTTTTTCCTTCTGCTGGTACTTGCAATCCTGTTCCTTGTGCCGGTATTTATGGTTCTTCTGAACTCCTTTAAAGGAACCGTATATGTTAGTACGGAACCATTCAAATTTTTGACGTCAACAAACTTTGTGAAGTTAAAAAACTATGCAGTTGGTCTGCAGAGAACTGGCTTCCTTAAAGCATTTGGATACTCTCTGTTTATTACACTTGCATCCGTTGGTGTTATTATTGTGTTTACTTCCATGACTGCATGGATGATTACCAGACTGAAAAACAAACTGACAAATGCAATCTATTTTATGTTTGCATTCTCTATGCTTGTTCCTTTCCAGATGGTAATGTTCACGATGTCCTTTATGGCAAACCGTCTGCATCTGGATAATCCAGTCGGAATTGTCCTTATTTACCTTGGGTTTGGTGCAGGACAGTGTATCTTCATGTTCTGCGGATTTATTAAATCAATTCCAGCAGAGATTGAAGAAGCGGCGATGATTGATGGATGTAATCCAATTCAGATTTTCTTCAGTGTCGTTATGCCGATCCTGAAACCTACGGTAATTACAGTTTCCATTCTGCAGACAATGTGGATCTGGAACGATTACCTCTTACCAACCCTGGTAATCGGATCAAATTATCGTACGATTCCGATCGCAATCCAGTATCTGCGTGGTGGATATGGTTCCATCGACTGGGGCGCAATGATGGCTATGTTAGTTTTGGCAATTCTGCCAATCATTATTTTCTATCTGTGCTGCCAGAAATACATCATTGATGGTGTGGTTGCCGGTGCAGTAAAAGGTTAGACGTAAATTGATGAACTAGAATGAATATTAGGAGGATAACATGAGAGCAAGCGGCGTTCTTATGCCAATCGCAAGTTTACCTTCCAAGTATGGGATTGGATGCTTCGACAAGGCTGCCTATAAATTTGTTGATACCCTGGAACAGGCAAAACAGAGTTACTGGCAGATCTTGCCGATCGGTCCAACCGGCTATGGAGATTCACCATATCAGTCATTTTCTACGTTTGCTGGAAATCCATATTTTATTGATTTGAATGAATTAGTAGAGAAGGGTTATCTTAGCAAACGTAGTTTAAATAAGTATGATTTTGGTGATAATGATGCTGCGATTGATTATGAAAAAATATACTATGCAAAATTTGCAGCATTACGCGAGGCGTTTGATAACAGTGATGTAGTAAATGAGAAAGAATTCAAGGATTTCTGCAAAGAAAATAAATGGCTGGATGATTATGCGCTTTATATGGCAGTGAAAAACAGCTTCGGCGGCAAAAGTTTTGCACTGTGGGATGATGATATCCGCACCAGACAGCCGGAAGCGGTAAAGGAATACCGCAGCAAGTACAAAGAAGATTATGATTTCTATTGTTTTCTTCAGTATATTTTCTTTGACCAGTGGAACCGCCTGAAGGCATACGCAAATGAAAAAGGAATCTCCATTATCGGGGATATTCCAATCTATGTGGCATATGACAGCGCAGACTGCTGGGCAAATCCGGAACTATTTGATCTGGATGAAGAACGCAATCCGATTGAAGTGGCAGGATGTCCGCCGGACGCATTTTCTGCTACCGGACAGCTGTGGGGAAATCCTCTGTATAAATGGGATTATCACAAAAAAACAGGATATAAATGGTGGATTGAGCGGATCCGTGTATGTTATCAGCTCTACGATGTAATCCGCATTGACCACTTCCGTGGATTTGATGAGTACTATGCAATTCCATTTGGCGAAGAGACTGCCGTGAAAGGTGAGTGGAAGAAAGGTCCGGGAATTGATCTGTTTAAAGCGATTGAGAAGAAGCTTGGCAAAATGCGGATTATTGCAGAAGATCTTGGCTTTATCACAGATACGGTTCGCGAGCTTTTAGCAGAGACCGGATTCCCGGGAATGAAGGTGCTTCAGTTTGCATTTGATTCCAGGGAAGAAAGTGATTATCTTCCACATAATTATACAGCAAATTCGGTTGTATATACCGGTACTCATGATAATGATACGATTCAGGGATGGCTTAAGACTATTTCGAAGGAAGACCTGAAAATGGTAAAAGACTACATGAATCTTCCGAAACTGGATAAGGAAAATGCCCATTGGGATTTTATCTGCATGGCCATGAGAAGCGTATCCGATACTTGTATCATCCCAATTCAGGATTACCTGGGACTTGGAAGTGAAGCACGTATTAATACACCATCTACCGTTGGTTCTAACTGGACCTGGAGAATGGATAAGAAAGGGCTTAGCCAGAAAACAATTAAAAAAATCGCACAGATTACAAAAATATGCGGACGCTGCCGGGAACAGGAAGCGTGCGGGGAAGACTGACATTAGCGTTTTGTATTCACGATGATGTATAGAAAGATGTGAAGAATGTGACCATAAAAGATATCGCAAAAGCTTGCGGTGTTGGTGTCAGCACAGTATCCAGAGCTATCAATAACCAGCCGGATATTAACCCTGAGACAAAAAACCAGATTCTCAAGGTGATCCGGGAAAGTAATTATGTGCCTAATAACAGTGCAAGAAATCTAAAACGCACAGAAAGTAATGCCATAGCCGTCTTGATGAAAGGGATGAGTAATCCTCTCTTTCATCAAATGGTTGATATCTTTCAAAGAGAGATTCAGGGAAAAAACTACTCCTTTATACTACAGCGGGTGGATTACAGTGAAGACGAAATTGAGATCGCCCATCAGTTGATAAAGGAAAAAAAACTGAAGGGTATTATCTTTTTGGGCGGTTATTTTTCCCATTCAGAGGACAGCTTAAAAGAAATTTCAGTGCCTTTTGTTTTGTCCACAATCGTGCCGAATAAAAGGATTTCGCCGGATATTTATTCATCCGTTTCTGTTGATGATGTAACAGAGGCTTTTAAAATGGTGCAACATCTGTTACAATATGGTTATGAGAATATCGCCATCATAACAGCAGCGAAGAATGAACACAGTATTGGCGAACTCCGTTTGCAGGGATATAAGAAGGCATTGAAGCAAAACCATATTCCGGTAAATGAGAAGCTGATCTGTTACACAGAAGCGGGGGAAGATCCGTACACCATGAAGAATGGATATGATATGACCAAAAAGCTTCTGGAGTCAGGAGAGAAATTTTCTGCAATATTTGCAATCGCTGATATGATTGCAGTAGGAGCCTGCAAGGCGCTTGCGGAAGCAGGGCTTAACATACCGGAGGATGTTGCAGTTGCAGGCTTTGATGGTTTGGATATGTCTTATTATTATACCCCGTCTATCACGACGATTAAGCAGCCGGTGACAGAGATGGCAAAAGAAACCATCCGGATCATTTTTAACCAGATTGAAAATGAGCCGTGCCATGAGCACAAAGTGTTTGAGGCGAAACTGATAGTAAGGGAGTCAACCCGCAAAAAAACAGGAGAAGCGAATTAGCGCAGGAGGTAATGATGATCGAAAACAAACTGAATGAGATTTTGGCAAGACGTTGTGGTAAGAACATCAAAGACGCAGACAATAAGGAAGTTTACTATGCGTTGATGGAACTTACAAAGGATTATGTCAAAGAAGGGAAAAAGAACGAGGGAGATAAGAAGCTTTATTATATTTCTGCTGAGTTCTTAATTGGTAAGTTATTATCCAATAACCTGATCAATCTCGGAATTTATGAAGAAGTAAAAGAAGCATTAAGTAAGAATGGAAAAGCAATCGAGGCAATTGAAGAGGAAGAGTTAGAGCCATCCCTTGGTAACGGCGGACTTGGACGTCTTGCTGCATGTTTCCTTGATTCGATTGCAACACTTGGTTTATGCGGAGATGGTATTGGTCTGAATTACCACTTTGGATTATTTAAACAGGTGTTTGAGAATAACAAACAGAAAGAGACAAAGAATCCATGGATTGAGAAAGATAGCTGGTTAAATGATACCGGAATCTGCTTTACGGTACCATTCAAAGATTTCTCCCTTCAGTCCAGATTATACGATATTGATGTAACCGGATACGAAAATGGCAGCAATAAATTACATCTCTTTGATGTGGAATCCATTGATGAAAGTCTGGTTGGTGATGGAATTAATTTTAATAAATATGACATCGCAAAGAACCTTACTTTATTCCTCTATCCGGATGACAGTGATGAAGCTGGTAACTTACTGCGTATCTATCAGCAGTACTTTATGGTATGCAACGGTGCCCAGTTAATTCTGAAAGAGTACTGTGATAAATGGGGCGATCTTCATAAGCTTCATGAGCATGTAGCAATCCAGATTAATGATACCCATCCTTCTATGGTAATTCCAGAATTAATCCGTCTTCTGATGGAACGTGGAATCGGTCAGGATGAGGCTGTTGAGATCGTAAGCAAGACATGTGCATATACAAACCACACAATCCTTGCAGAAGCATTAGAGAAATGGCCAATGCATTATTTAGAGCAGGTTGTACCTCAGTTAGTGCCGATTATCCGTAATCTGGATGAGAGAGTACGGGCAAAATACCAGGATGAAAGAGTTTATATCATTGACAAGGACAACCGTGTTCATATGGCACATATGGACATCCATTACGGTTACAGTGTAAATGGTGTAGCGGCTCTTCATACAGAGATTCTGGAAGAATCCGAACTTCGTCCGTTCTATGATATCTATCCGGAGAAGTTTAATAACAAGACAAATGGTATTACATTCAGAAGATGGCTGATTCATTGTAACCATGACCTGAACAACTATCTGGAAAGCCTGATTGGAAAAGGATTCCATAAAGATGCAGAAGAGTTAAAGAAGTTAATGGATTACAAAGATGACGATAAAGTTATTGACGAACTTCTGAAGATCAAACAGGGCAACAAGAAGAAGCTGGTAAGCTATCTGAAAGAGACAAGAGGTCTTGAACTGGACGAGAATGCAATTTTTGACGTTCAGATTAAACGTCTCCACGAGTACAAACGCCAGCAGATGAATGCATTATATGTCATCTACAAATATCTGGAGATTAAGAAGGGCAATAAGCCAAAGACTCCAATCAATGTAATCTTTGGTGCAAAAGCAGCTCCGGCTTATGTTGTTGCAAAAGATATTATTCATTTAATTCTCTGCTTACAGCAGCTGATTAACAACGATCCGGAAGTAAGCCCATACCTGAAAGTATTCATGGTTGAGAACTACAACGTTACAGCAGCAGAGAAATTAATTCCTGCAGCAGATATTTCTGAGCAGATCTCTCTTGCTTCAAAAGAGGCATCCGGTACCGGTAACATGAAGATGATGCTCAACGGAGCTGTTACACTTGGTACAATGGATGGTGCTAATGTAGAGATCGCAGATCTGGTAGGCAAAGATAACATTTACATCTTTGGTGAGACTTCTGAGAAGGTAATTGATCTGTATGCAAAGAGTGCTTATCACTCTGTTGATTACTGCATCAATGATCCGGAGATTAAATCATGGGTTGACTTTATTGTCAGTGCAGAACTGTTAAAGATTGGTGATCCAGAGCGGTTATTGAATCTTCATGCAGAACTGATTAAGAAAGACTGGTTCATGACATTACTGGATGTAAAAGATTATATCCGCGTAAAAGAGCAGGCTTTTGCTGATTATGAAGACCGCAAAGCATGGGGCAAGAAGATGTTAGTGAATACAGCACAGGCTGGATTCTTCTCATCTGACCGTACAATCGCCCAGTACAACGAAGATATCTGGCATTTATCATAAGATTCCGATGGATAAACATGCCTGATTGGTGGCAGCCACGAATGTGGCTGCCATTTTTTTGTAACAGTTCAGCCGTGACGAGCGCACAGCCGCCGAAAGCACGCTGAACTGTTACACTTTTTTATGTTTTCGACAAAAAAAGGTTAAAAAATCAACTGTTTTGTAGTAAAATAGATCTGTACTCTGAAAGGATAGTAACTAGAAGTTAATTGAGAAACGAAGGGATTATTAATGGCAGAAAATAAGAACGATAAGAAGAAAAAGAAACAGAAGAAGCATAGAGTAAAGAATCCATTTGTCCGGGGAATTCTAACAGCAATAAAGCTCATGTTTTTGTTGATTGTAATTGCAATCTTTTTATTACTGGTTTTCTTTTGCTCCAAATACGGAAAAAGCATTCTGGCAATGCAGAAAGATGCGAAACAGCTTGTGGCAGAGTCTACAGAAAAGACGTTTCGTCAGGCGGAAACCAGTATTGTGTACGGATCGAATAAAAAGGTGATCTCCACTTTGAAGGGTGAACGTGACAGTTATTATGTCAACTATGAGGATATTCCGGATGAAATCAAAGAGGCTATGATTGCAACGGAAGATAAGAATTTCAATAAGCATCATGGTGTGGATATTGTGGGAACTACCCGTGCGGCAGTGGAACTGGTTAAAAACAAAGGGAGAATCACCCAGGGTGGAAGCACGATTACCCAGCAGCTGGCAAAACTTACTTTCCTTACGAATGAGCGAAGCTGGGAGCGGAAGGTGAAAGAAATCTTTATTGCGCTGGAGCTGGAGAAAAAATATGACAAATACCAGATCCTGGAATTCTATCTGAATAATATTTATTTTAACAATGGGTATTATGGAATCAAGGCGGCAAGCAAAGGGTATTTTAATAAGAATTTGAATGACTTGTCCCTGTCCCAGATGTGTTTCCTCTGCGCAATTCCGAATAATCCGTCCATGTATAATCCGCTGGAAAATTTTGATAACACAATAAGCCGGCGTGACCGGATATTAAAGCAGATGAAGGATGATGGATGGATTACGGAATCAGAGTATAATGAGGCGGTAAATGAAGAGATTAAGCTGAAACGTGGAACGGTAAAGAAGAAAAACTATGTGGAGACCTATGTGTATAGCTGTGCCACAAAGGCATTGATGAAAGAGCAGGGCTTTACGTTCCGCAATACCTTTACGAGCAGTAAAGACCGTAAGAATTATAATGAAGAGTACGATGAAATGTATACCCGGTGCCAGAAGGAGCTTTACACAGGCGGATACCGTATCTATACATCAATTGATATGGAGAAGCAGAAGCAACTGCAGAAGCAGGTGGATGAAAGTTTGTCCGTTTTCACGGATAAAACGGAGGATGGCATCTATAAGCTGCAGGGAGCTGCGGTCTGTATTGATAACTCCACCGGTAAAGTGGTTGCGATTGTAGGCGGTCGAAGCCAGAGTGTGGAAGGATATACCTTAAACCGTGCATTCCAGAGTTACCGCCAGCCAGGAAGCTCAATTAAACCGCTGGTTGTATATACGCCTGCATTTGAAGCCGGATATACCCCGGACAGTATTGTGGTGGATAAAAAGATTGAGAATGGACCGTCGAATGCAGATGGAAGATATTCGGGCAGTATGAAGATCCGTAATGCGGTGGCAAAATCAAAGAACTCTGTGGCATGGCAGTTATTTGAGGAGTTGACTCCAAGAGTTGGTATTTCCTATCTTTATGAGATGAATTTCAACCGGATTGTCAATGAAGATTATGTACCGGCGGCTGCACTTGGTGGTCTGACCAATGGTGTCAGTCCGGTAGAGATGGCTTCGGCATATGCAACGCTGGAGAATGACGGAGTGTACCGTGATCCGTCGTGCATTATCTCAATCAACAATTCAAAAGGGGAAGAAGTAGTAGCTGAGGATAAGGAAGAAAAAACGGTCTACGAGCAGAATGCAGCAAGAATGATGGTAAGCTGTATGCAGAGTGTAATGAGAGAAGGAACCGGTTACCGTATCCGTCTTTCCAATATGTCCTGTGCTGGAAAAACCGGAACAACAAATGGAAGTAAAGATGGATGGTTTGTAGGCTTTACACCATATTATACGACCAGCGTCTGGGTTGGTTATGATATTCCGCAGACGTTAAGTTCCCTTCAGGGAGCTTCCTATCCTGGACAGATCTGGAATGCTTATATGATGTGGTTAAATGATGGACTGGAAGATGTGGGATTCCCGGATTATGTGCATAATGGAAATGGACTGAATCTTGGTGAAGAAGAGGAAAAAGTATCCAGTGGTGCAGTTAACATTGGCAATGGCGGAGAAGAGGAAGATCCGGAGCCAGAGCCGGAGGAAACCGAAGATCCAGATCCCGAAGAGGAAGACCCAGGAGAATCAGAACCAGAGCCGGAGCCGACAGAAGATCCTGACGATGAGACGGGTGGAGAAGATATCCCTGTTGAAGATCCGATGGAAGAAGATATTCCGGTAGAAGGGGAAGATGTGGAAGTACAGGGACTGACCATATTCCTGCCGAAAAACTTGTTTATATGGGAATAAGAAAAAGCCCGGTTTCCTGTCTGAATGATCAGACAGGAAACCGGGCTTTTATAAATGCTTAGCGCTGATGATATTCTTTTAAGATATCCTGAATCCGTTCGGTTGGATCTAGCAAATCACTGATAGAGGCATCATGGTTTAACGTATCAATCAGTAAGGCAATATACTTACTCATATCAACATTGATATAATATTCTCTGGACAGAAGTTCCTCTGTCTGGTATACAAGATTCGTAGTCAGCATCCGGTAGAACAGACCACTTTCATATGCATCGTCGAAGCGCTTCAGGCCATTTGTAAATAATCCGAATGTGCTTGCCAGGAAGATTCTGCCTGCTTTTCTGCGTTTCAATTCTTTTGCAACATCAATCATGCTTTCACCGGAGGAAATCATGTCATCAACGATTAACACGTCTTTCCCTTCTACGTCGCTTCCAAGGAATTCATGGGCTACGATTGGGTTACGGCCATCAATAATCGTGGAATAATCACGGCGTTTATAGAACATACCCATATCAACGCCCATGACATTGGCATAGTAGATTGCCCGCCCCATTGCGCCTTCGTCCGGGCTGATAATCATCATATGATCCGTATCCATCACGATATCCGGAACATTCTGTAACAGTGCTTTTACAAACTGATAGGTCGGCTGAACCGTCTCAAAGCCGTGAAGTGGGATTGCATTCTGAACACGAGGATCATGGGCATCGAAGGTGATAATGTTGTCCACGCCCATGTTGGTCAGCTCCTGAAGTGCAAGTGCGCAGTCCAGGGATTCTCTGGAGCTTCTCTTATGCTGGCGGCTTTCGTATAAGAAAGGCATAATGACCGTGATTCTACGAGCTTTGCCACCCACTGCCGCAATGATACGTTTTAAATCCTGGTAATGGTCATCCGGTGACATGTGGTTGGTCTGTCCGCACACGGTGTAAGTCAGACTGTAATTACATACATCAACCAGAAGATATAAGTCAGCCCCCCGGACAGATTCCCGGATAATTCCCTTTGCTTCACCTGAGCCAAAGCGTGGGCAGGCGGTATCTAAAAGATAAGAATCTTTTTTGTAGCCTGCAAATGCAGCTTTTTCTGCAATACTGTTCTTCCGTTTGCTGCGCCAGTCTGAGATGTAGTGATCTACCTTGCGTCCGAGATCACGGCTGCTTTCTAGTGCAACAATTCCAAGTGTACCAACTGGTAGTGTGTCAAATTCTTTGTCTTTCTGTGACATGGTTCATTTGCCTCCCTTTTGTTCTGAATAAATAGTTGTTGCAACCAATCAATGATTGATAAGGCTGCGCCTGAAACAGGCTTATTTATTATATCACAAAGCAGCGGGCAAGGTGAACTGTTCGGTTCATCTGACGGCTGCCAATGTTACCGGTTATAACTGGCGGATCCGGATGTCCTCTCCGATAATCGGGAGAAACAGGTAATTTGCCATGATCCGGGAACTAAACCGCTCGCTGTATAGTTTCTGTAATTCCAGAGGATTATAATTGGATGAAATAATGGTGGCATGCCGGGATGCCTCCCTGCGGTTAATGCAGTCGAGCAGTGCCGATATGGTAAAGGATGTAATCGTTTCTGTGCCAAGGTCATCTATGACTAAAAGGTCGCAGGTGAATAGATCTTCATATTGCTCTTTTTGGTCTGCCCCGGTATCTTTGCTGAACTTGTTCTGCTCAAATAACTGGGAAAGCTCCACAGCGGAAAGGTAAAGCACCATATGCCCTTTCTGGAGCAATTCTTTCGTAATACAGTGGGAGAGAAAACTTTTTCCTACCCCTGTCTGGCCTACAAAAAGAAGATTATGAGGGTATTCCCAAAAGTCCGGAAGATCAAAATGATCGATAAAGGAATGACATTTTCCGAGGATTTCCAACATATTCTGATAAGGCGTTTTGAAAAGCTGGGGATCCGGGGTTGTCCGGTCATAAAAATCCAGGCAGAAGGTATCAAAGTTTTCCTTTTCTAAAACCGGGTGCAGGGATGACTGATGATAGAAAACGTCAGCTACGGTTTCCCGGAAGCAGTGGCACTCTTTTCCATCAATATAGCCCGTATCCCGGCAGTCCGGGCAGGTATAGACAGGTTCGAGATAATCTGGTTCATACCCGGCCTCGATTAACAGTTCCTGCTTCTGTTTGGAAATAAGCTGGATCTCGTTCTCCAGTTCTTCTTTAGAACGTTCAGAAGAACCAAGAGATGCCTTTGTCCGTTCCAGGCAAAGCGACAGCATCGTTAAGCGCAGTTCTTCATATTCCGGAATGTGAAGGCGGATTTCCTCCTGGCGTTTTTCCATCTGAAAATGGTTCCGGCTCTGCCGTTCTTCATATTGTTTCATAATTTCGTGGTATTGTGTATTTTTCAGTGCCATAGGAATCTCCCTGCTTATGCATCGTGTTATTTACGAAGTAATTTTTTTTCGATTTCCCGGTATTCTTCTTCCGAATAGTTTCTCTGGGAAAATGATTGGAAACGGCCGGACGGCTGTGTCTGCTGTTTGGCAGCTGCCGCCTGTTTTTTGTTATAGGACTGGTCAGCGGATTTTACCGCTTCCAGAGTTGTGACACCTTCTTTATGCCAGTTCTCCAGAATCCGGTCTGTGTATTTGAAGTCCGGTTTCCCTGTATGCAAAAGGGCACGGGAACAGGCTTCTTTTAACATCGTTTCCGAAAATCCCCAGACTGATACCCATTTGTCGATAAATTTCTGCTCTGCCGGTGCAACCGCCCGGTTTAAGGCAAATGCTTTTGAAACAGTCTGATAGGCGGTGTTATACTGTGCGATGGAAGCATCTGCTTTTTCCACGGTATCAATGCCGTCCTTTGCCCAGGCGAGGGCAACGGCTTCAATATAGGACGGGCTTTTTTTATTTTTTGAGATACAGTAATCAAAAAGATGTTCAATCAGCTCAGTAGAGAATCCCAGATCATCATATAGAAAACAGATCAGCTGGGTGTCAGCCGGTTTCATCATGCGTCCCATATACATCTCCAAAGTCATAATCAGTTCACTGATTTCGTCTGTAATGGTCACCTCCGAGAGATTAACATCCGTATAGGACCGGACAGGAGAGGTGTCCTGCGAAGAGGTGTCCTGCGAAGGAAGAGAGAGCTGAAGCCCGGTCAATGTGCCTGAGGCATCGCGGGAAAGAGTCAGGATGTTCTGCTTTTCCCAATAAGAAAAAGCCCGAAGAACATCTCCCTCCATAACATTTAATTGGTCTGCAATGGAAGAAACGGTAATGCTTTCCGTGTTCTGCCCCATGCAGCGGAGCAGATAAAGAAACACCTTTACATATTCCCCATTCGCATCTGCCATATATTGGTCAATAAATTGATTCGGTACAATGGTGTACGGAACCGGATAAGACGATAATGCAATTTCATTCATGAAAATACCCTCCAGATGGTATGCCGGTTTTTATGGCAATGGCATTATAGCACAGAAAACCGGCTTTGGAAATAGGCAGAAGAACGGGAATTTATCCACATTTCTTTTTTGGAAAACGGTGGATAATGTGGATAAAATGGTGGAAACATTGGAAAACCACAAAAAATTATCCACAATCAGCATGTGAAAGAAATGCACCGCTTTTTGTGGATAGTGTGGATAATTATTTGGCTAACAGTGTTTCTCCAATATTTACAACGTCTCCGGCGCCCATAGTTATCAACACATCGCCGTTGACACAATTTTTTGATAAAAATTCTTCAATTTCGCCAAAGCTTGGGAAATAATAAGCTTCTTTTCCTGCCGCTTCCAGTTCTTTCCGGATATCATCGGAGGAAATATCACCAGGATCCTGTTCCCGGGCAGCATAGATATCAGCCAGTACTATTTTATCTGCCAGAGCCAGGGCATCTCCGAATTCCGGAAGAAACTTTTTTGTTCGGGAGTAAGTATGCGGCTGGAATACGCACCACAGTGTTTTGTGAGGGTAACGTGCTGCAGCTGTAAGGGTAGCTTTAATCTCAGAAGGATGGTGGGCATAATCGTCAATAATGGTAACCCCGTTCCACTCGCCTTTTTTCTGAAAACGGCGGTCTGCACCGGTAAAGGTCTGGATGCCATTCTGAATCTGCTCGTAGGAGATGCCGAAATGGCGTGCCATGGCAATGGCGGCCAGTGCGTTGGATACGTTATGCTGACCCAGTACATTCAAGTCAATCTGGGCGGCTGGTGTCCCATGCTCTAATAAGGTAAAATGACCACAGCCCCATTCATCGTAATGAATATCGGAAGCCATATAATCATAGGAAGCGCCGTCTTCTGTCTGAAAACCATATGTAACATACGGGCATGCGATTCCGTCGGTGATCTCTGGATAGTCCGTAATCTCTCCGTTAATTACCAGAATGCCATTCTCCGGCAGTCTGCATGCAAACTGGTGAAACGAATGGCGGATGTCTGCTAAATCTTTAAAGAAATCCAGATGTTCTGCCTCTATATTCAGAATAATGGCTGCAGTCGGATAAAATTTCAGAAAACTGTTCGTGTATTCGCAAGCTTCTGTGATAAAATTGCCTGACTGGCCAACCCGGATGTTGCCGTGGATTGCTTTTAAGATCCCTCCCACGGAGATGGTAGGGTCTAAGTCTGCCGCAAGAAAGATATGTGTCAGCATGGAAGTTGTCGTAGTCTTTCCGTGGGTTCCGGCAACTGCCAGTGCATTCTGGTAGTTTTTCATAACCTGTCCTACCATCTCAGCACGATCCATCATAGGAATCTGGGCGTTTTTGGCAGCAATGTATTCTTCGTTATCTTCATGGATGGCAGCAGTGTACACGATAAGGTCAATGCCGGAAGTAATATTCTCTGCCTTCTGGCCGTAGTGGATCCGGATGCCAAGGGATTCCAGGTGACGGGTAATGTCACTTTCCTTTGAATCAGAACCTGAGATTGTGAAGCCGGCTTCGGAAAGAAGCTGTGCAAATCCACTCATGCTGATTCCACCAATGCCCATGAAGTAAATATGTCCGGGATGTTGAAAATCAATTTGATACATAATGAAATCCTTTCTTATATAAATGCCTTATTAATGATACATGGGTCAAAATACCCTTTGATCCTCATATCCTTATTAATTTCATTATAACGGTTTCCTGTGAAAAAACAATTCCTAATTCTGGAGAAAATTGTTGCTTTTTATCTGCATTTTGTTGTCTCTTGTTGTTCCGTGTGGGATTATTGGGAAATTTGCCCAAAAATCTATGGGATTTCGAAAAAAATTGGTTATTTTTATTCCAATTAAAGGACAAAGATGTTATAATAGATTTAATCGGTATGTTCCTATCACCGATGGACAGAATAGACAAGGGGTGATAACGTGATTAAGAAAGAGATGATAGCCATGTTATTGGCCGGTGGTCAGGGCTCCCGTCTGGGCGTTCTTACTGCCAATATCGCAAAACCAGCAGTTTCCTTCGGAGGCAAGTACCGTATTATTGATTTTCCGTTGAGCAACTGTATTAACTCCGGTGTAGACACAGTCGGAGTTTTGACGCAGTATCAGCCATTACGTTTGAACACACATATCGGCATTGGTATTCCGTGGGATCTGGACAAGAATATCGGAGGCGTCTCTATTTTACCACCTTATGAAAAGAATACCAGCAGCGAATGGTATACCGGTACGGCGAATGCAATCTATCAGAATCTGAATTATATGGAGAACTATAATCCGGATTATGTTTTGATTCTTGGGGGAGATCACATTTATAAGATGGATTATGAAGTGATGCTTCAGTTCCACAAAGAGAATAAGGCAGATATCACGCTTGCAACGATACCTGTGCCGATGGAAGAAGCAAGCCGTTTTGGTGTGGTAATCACCGATGAGAAGAAGCAGATCCTGGAATTCGAGGAGAAACCGCCGAAGCCGAGAAGCAATCTGGCATCTATGGGAATCTACATATTCAGCTGGCCAGTGCTTAAGGAGGCACTGCTTACCTTAAAAGACCAGCCGGGATGCGACTTTGGAAAACACATTATTCCGTATTGCCATGAGAAGGGACAGCGTATTTTTGCGTATGAGTATAATGGTTACTGGAAAGATGTAGGAACACTTGGCTCTTACTGGGAGTCCAACATGGAACTGATTGATCTGATTCCGGAATTTAATCTCTATGAAGAGTTCTGGAAGATCTATACGAAGACAGAGTGGATTCCTCCATTATTTGTTTCAGACGAAGCCGTAATCGATAAGGCCATTGTCGGAGATGCCTGTGAGATTCACGGTGAGGTACATAATTCGGTTATTGGTTCGAACGTATATATTGGTCCGGGAGTTGTAGTCCGTAATTCCATTATTATGTCATCCTCCAGAATTGGTGCAAGAACGGTGATTGATAAGAGTATCATCGCAGAAAGTGTAACGATCGGAAATGATGTTGTGCTTGGAATAGGGGATGAAGTTCCAAACAAATTACGGCCGGATATCTATGGATTTGGTCTTGTAACAGTAGGGGAAGGCTCTGTTATTCCGGGAGGTGTTAAGATCGGAAAGAATACAGCGATTTCAGGAGAGACAACACCGGAAGATTATCCGGGCGGCATTCTCGAAAGTGGTGAATCTTTATTAAAGGCAGGTGACAGATAATGAGAGCAATTGGTATCGTTTTAGCTGGTGGTAACAGCAATCGTATGAGAGAACTGACGAATAAAAGAGCCAGTGCTGCCATGCCTGTCGCAGGCGGATTCCGCAGTATTGACTTTGTATTGAGCAATATGTCCAATTCCCATATTCAGAAGGTGGGCGTATTTACCCAGTATAATGCAAAATCCCTGAATGAACATCTGAATTCTGCAAAATGGTGGGACTTCGGAAGAAAGCAGGGTGGATTATATGTATTTACCCCGACGATTACCGCAGACAATGGCTTCTGGTACCGGGGAACCGCAGATGCAATTGCGCAGAACTTAAGTTTCTTAAGAAGCAGTCATGAACCATATGTCATCATCGCTTCCGGTGATGGAATCTATAAGATGGATTACAATAAGGTTCTGGAATATCATATCGCAAAGAAAGCGGATATCACAGTCGTTACAAAAACCTTGTCTGATTCAGAAGAAGCAGGCCGTTTTGGTGTGGTTCGTACGGATGAAGATGGCAGGATTCTGGAATTTGAAGAGAAACCAATTGTGGCAACTGCCAATACGGTGTCCATCGGCGTTTATGTGATCCGCCGCCGTCAGCTCATTGAACTGATTGAAAAGGCAGCACAGGAGGAACGGTATGATTTTGTAAAAGATATTCTGATCCGCTATAAAGGATTAAAGAAGATCTGTGCTTATAATATGGATGGTTACTGGAGCAATATTTCTACCGTAGATTCTTATTTTAGAACCAATATGGACTTCCTGAAACCAGAGATCCGGGATTATTTCTTCCGTCAGTATCCGGATATTTATTCGAAGATTGAAGATTTACCACCTGCCAAGTTTAATGTAGGTTCTTCGGTTAAGAATAGTCTGGTGTCCAGCGGTTGTATTATTAATGGCAAGGTGGAAGGCTCTGTCCTGTTTAAGCAGGTTTATATAGGAAATAACTGCACCATTAAGAATTCCATCATTTTAAATGATGTGTATATCGGTGATAACACCTATATTGAGAACTGCATTGTTGAAAGTCATGATACCATCCGGGCAAATACACAGTACAAAGGGGAACCGGGAAATGTACAGATTGTAGTTGAGAAAAACGAACGTTACGTATTATAGGTTCTCATTGTAATTGACGATGGTGAGAAGGGAGAAAGAGAAAATGGAGATTACTGATGTAAGAATTCGAAAAATCGCAAAAGAGGGTAAAATGAAAGCGGTAGCTTCCATTACCATAGGCGGCGAATTTGTTGTTCATGATATTAAAGTGATCGAGGGAGAAAAGGGTTTGTTTATTGCGATGCCAAGTAAACGAACCGGTGAAGGTGAATACCGGGATGTAGCTCATCCGATTAATTCCGAAACAAGAGATCAGATTCAGAATCTGATTCTGGAAAAATATCAGGAGATTCTGGAGGAAGAAGTTCCTGCGGCGGCTGCCCTGGAGGCGTAAGTAAAAAAGCATAAGTCAAACAGGAAAAGGTTTCGGATGGGAAGTTTATTCCCGGAAGGAACCTTTTTCTTCATTTTGCAGACTTCGTATACGCAGAATTGGAGAATGATATGAAAAATGTGATGAAAAGCCTGCTTAGAATCATCGGTTTGTTAGGAATCGGATTGCTCTATATGGCAATCCGGGTCGTGTATGAAAATGAACTGGAACCGGAGGAACTTCTTGCGTTCTTTCAGGAATCTTATGTGAGCAGCGATTCGGAATATGCGTCACGGATCAGGGAAGGAATGCTTGAGCGGGAAGCCTGTGTCCGGATCAATTACAGGGGAAGCAGGGAGGAAGATATCGAGAAAAAGGCACTGGACATTCTGGAAACGGTATTTGAGATGGATGAGGAGAGTGTTCCCTATGATGCAGATTATCTGGAATATACCTACAAAGGTGTCTCTGCAGAGATGGTTTCACTGTTTGGAATCTACCAGATTACCTATTATTTTGATTATCTGGAATCTGCAGAGGAAACAGAATATGTGAACCGGCAGGTTACAGAGATCGTCAGGGATCTGGAGCTAAAAGATTGTGATGATTATACGAAAGTCAGGGAAATACATGATTACATTGTGAAGGAACTGGATTATGATAAGCGTCTCTTGAATGCAACGCCGTATCAGGCTCTGACAACAAAAAAAGCAACCTGTCAGGGATATGCTACGTTATTTTACCGGATGGCAGAAGAGGCGGGGGTAGAGGTAAGGATTATCGGCGGAACGGCAGACGGTGAGCCGCATGCCTGGAATATTGTAAAACTGGATGGTTTATGGTATAACATAGACTGTACATGGGACGATCCGGTTGGAAAAGGAGTAGATAAAAGTAAAATCCGTCATCAATTCTTTTTGAGATCGGACAAGCATACTTTTTTATCCCATATCCGGGACAGCAAGTATCAGACAGCTAAGTTCCAGAATGAATATAAGATGGCAGAGAAAGACTATAGTAGAAAGAAAAAATAGGAGATCATTCATGAAGATAATTGTAGGTCTGGGGAATCCAGAACGAAGATATGAAGGAACAAGACATAATATTGGTTTTTCTGCAGTGACAAGACTTGCGGATGATTACGGGATTAACTGGGATATTCATAAGCACAAGGCAGTCTGTGGAACCGGATATATTGAAGGGGAAAAAGTGCTTCTTGCAAAACCTCAGACGTATATGAATCTAAGTGGAGAAAGTGTGCGGGAATTAGTGGATTACTATAAGGTGGAACCAGAGGATGTTCTGGTGATCTATGATGATATCAGTCTGGATGTCGGTCAGCTCCGGATCCGGGAAAAAGGCAGTGCAGGTGGGCACAACGGAATCAAAAACATCATTTTGCACCTTGGAACGGATACATTTCCAAGAATTAAAATAGGCGTTGGGGCAAAACCGGCAGGGTGGGAACTGGCAGATTATGTTCTTGCAAGATTTCCGGATAAGGAAGAACCAGTAATACGGGAAGCATTAGAGCGGGTGTCCAAGGCAGTGGAAGTAATCTGTGTGGATGGAATACAGAGTGCAATGAATCAATATAATAGGAAAGTAGATAAAGGATAGGAGAGAACATCGTGAACACGTTTCTAAAGCCGCTGGAAGAGATCGAGGACTATGGAAAGATAAAGAAAGCACTGGCACAACCGGAAGCAGTCGTAAAGATCAGCGGATGTATTGATTCGCAGAAATGCCATCTGGTTTATGGAACCGGATATGAGAAAGACTACCGGGTGATTATTGCATCAAATGACCGGAAAGCGAGAGAAATCTACGAGGATTACCAGGTGTTTGACAAGGCTGTGTACCTTTATCCGGCCAAGGATATTATCTTTTATAGTGCGGACATCCATGGCAATGCCATCGTGCAAGAACGGATTAAGATCATAAAGCAGTTATTAGAGCAGAAGCCGGCAACAATCATTACGACAATCGATAGTGGGATGGATCGGGTTCTGCCTTTGGCATTTTTAAAGGAATCTGTGATTACCCTGAAAACAGCCGATGTGGTAAATATGGATGGGTTATCCCGCCGGCTGGGAAGCATGGGCTATGAGCGGGTTGGACAGGTAGAGGCTCCCGGTCAGTATGCAATCCGTGGAAATCTCTTTGATGTGTACACCCTGACAGAAGAAAACCCATACCGGATTGATTTTTGGGATGACGAGATCGATACAATCCGGGCATTTGATGTAGAGAGCCAGCGGTCTGTGGAAAATGTGGAGGAAATCACCATCTATCCGGCTGCAGAGTTTGTAATGGATGAGAAAACGCTTCTTGCCGGTATCAAGAAAATCGAAAAAGAGCAGAAGGCGTATACGGAGATCTTAAAAAAAGAACAGAAATATGAAGAGAGCAGCCGGATTAACAAGCTTGCAGAAGAGTGGAAGGAAAAATTAAAGAACTACAGCACTGGTGTAGGAGTAGAAAGCCTGATTGATTATTTCTATACGGATACGGTATCTTTTTTTGACTATTTCAAACCGGAGAATACCGTATTTTATCTGGATGAGCCGAATATGGTGCGGGAGCATGGAAATGCGGTGGAATATGAATTCCGGGAAAGCATGATTTCCAGAAGTGAGAAAGGATATATTCTTCCCGGACAGATGAAAGCCGTATATTCGATGGAAGAGATATTTGCCCGGATCAAAAGGCAGAAGCTCGTTTTATTGTGTACACTGGATAATAAAACCGAAGGACTTGAGCCAACACTTACAGCCAGTGTTCCTGCCCAGTCAGTTATGTCATACCAGAATGATTTTGAGATGCTTGCCAGGGATATTGGAAACTGGAAGAAAAAAGGATACCGGATTCTTTTGCTTTCTCCTTCCAGAACCCGGGCAAAACGTCTTGCTGATAATCTGTCCGAATATGGCATTCCAGCCTTTTTTAGTGAAGAAAAAAGCCGTATTCTAAAAGCAGGGGAAGTGATGGCCACAGTTGGAAATATCCACCGGGGTTTTGAGTATACTTCCTGTGGCTTTGTTGTCATATCCGAAAGTGATATATTCGGAGAGAAAAAAATACGGAAAAAGAAGAAAAAGACTTATGAGGGAAGCCATGTAAACAGTTTTACGGAGCTTAGCATTGGGGATTATGTGGTTCATGAAAACCATGGAATCGGAATCTACCGGGGAATTGAGAAGATTGAGGTAGACAAGGTTACAAAGGATTATGTAAAGATTGAATATGCAGCAGGCGGAGTGCTTTATGTACTTGCTACCGAGCTCGATGCGTTACAGAAATATGGCAGCAGTGAAGGGAAAAAACCAAAACTAAACAAACTGAACTCGATCGAATGGAAAAAGACAAAAACAAGGGTAAAGGGAGCCGTAAAAGAGATTGCGGAGGAACTGGTGGAGCTTTATGCAAAGCGCCAGGCAAAGGAAGGTCATTCCTTTGGACCAGATACCGTATGGCAGACAGAATTCGAAGAACTATTTCCATATGAAGAGACAGAAGACCAGCTGGCGGCCATTGCTGCCACAAAAAAGGACATGGAGAGCAAAAAAATCATGGACCGCTTAATATGCGGGGATGTGGGATATGGAAAGACAGAGATTGCGATCCGTGCTGCTTTTAAAGCTGTTTCAGATGGAAAACAAGTTGTATTTTTAGTGCCGACTACGATTCTTGCCCAGCAGCACTATAATACATTCCAAAGCCGGATGAAGGATTTCCCGATTAGTGTTGACATGCTGTCCCGGTTCCGGACGCCTTCAGAGCAGAAGAAAGCAATTGAGAGACTGAAAAACGGGCAGCTTGACATTATTATTGGAACCCACCGGGTTTTATCGAAGGATGTACAATTCAAAGATCTGGGGCTTTTGATTGTAGATGAGGAACAGCGGTTTGGAGTAACCCATAAAGAGAAAATCAAGCAGTTAAAAGCAGATGTGGATGTACTGACCTTATCGGCTACTCCGATTCCGAGAACCCTTCATATGAGCCTTGTTGGAATCCGGGATATGAGCGTGTTAGAGGAACCGCCGGTTGACCGGATGCCAATCCAGACATTTGTGATGGAAGAAAATGATGAGATGGTACGGGAGGCGGTAAATCGTGAATTAGCCCGGAATGGACAGGTGTACTATGTGCATAATTTTGTGAATACCATTGCGGACAAAGCTGCAAAGATCCAGGCGATGGTTCCGGATGCTGTTGTAGCATTTGCCCATGGCCAGATGCATGAACGGGAACTGGAAAAAATCATGTATGATTTTATCAATGGAGACATTGATGTATTAGTGTCTACCACGATTATTGAGACCGGACTGGATATCTCCAATGTGAATACGATTATTGTAGATAATGCAGACCGGATGGGCTTATCCCAGCTCTACCAGCTTAGAGGGCGGGTAGGACGATCCAACCGGAATGCCTATGCGTTCTTAATGTACCGCAAGGATAAGATGTTAAAGGAAGTGGCAGAAAAGCGGCTTCAGGCTATTCGGGAGTTCACCGAGCTTGGTTCCGGCTTTAAGATCGCCATGCGGGATCTTGAGATCCGTGGAGCCGGGAATCTCCTTGGGGCAAAGCAGCATGGGCATATGGAGGCTGTCGGATATGATCTGTACTGCAAGATGCTCAATGATGCGGTAAAGAAGATGAAAGGAGAAGAAGTAGAAGAGGAAGAATATGAGACATCCGTTGAGATGGACGTAGATGCATTTATCCCGGCTACTTACATCCGGAGTGAATTTCAGAAACTGGAGATCTATAAGCGGATTGCGGATATCAAGACGAAAGAGGAATATCTGGATATGCAGGAGGAACTGGTTGACCGTTTTGGCGAGATGCCGGTTAGTGTGTCAAATCTTCTCTGGATTTCTTATCTGAAATCCCTGGCACACCGGGTGTATCTAACAAGAATCCGGCAGAAAGAGGATTTATTTGTACTGGAACTTTATCCAAAGGCGCGGTATGATATTAACAGGATCCCGGAGCTTCTTTCGCAGTATAAAGGGGAACTGGCATTTTCTGCAAAGGAGAAACCGGTCTTTACCTATATTCCGTTGAAAAAGAACCGAAAGGGAAAAAAAGAGCGGGAGGAACTGTTTGAGCACCTGATCCAGCTAATGAAAGATTTTAATATGCTGGTAGACAAGAAAGGAAAGGAAAATGAGAAGACGCAGTAGAAGAATTAATTGGGGCGGAAGGCGCGAGCGGAGAAAAAAGGCAATCATTAAGGCCGTGTGTACGATTGTGGCAGGCGCAATCGTTTTGTTTTGTCTGGCATTTCTGATTCAGAAAGGATATCAGAAAATCGAGACAAAGCTTAAGATCCGGGTGGCATCTGGCAAGGAAGAACTGGAGAAGGATTCGGTTATTATGGCGGTTGGGGATACCCCGGTCACCTATCAGGAGCTGATGGTATATTTATATCAGGTAAAAACGATGTATTCCGATAAAATGGGTGAGGAAATCTGGGATGTGAAGACGGGAGACAGCGATACCCTTGAGGATTATGCCCATGACCAGATCCTAGAGCAGATTCTTCAGGTGAAAATCTGTTGTGAAGAGGCAAAAAGTGAAGGGGTTGTGCTGGAAACCGAGGAGAAGGAAGAGGCACGTCAGCTGGCAGAATCCATGCTTTCCCAGGCATCTGAGGAAGAGAAGGAAACCTATTTTCTGACGAAAAAGATGGTACAGAAAGTATTTGAAGAGAATCTTCTGGCAGACAAGCTGTATGACAAAACCGTAGGAGATGTGAACACCGTGATCAGCGAAGGGCAGGATGCCGGTGAAGCTGCTAAGGAGATCGCAAAACAGCAGGATGAACGGTTCCGGAAAGCCTTTGCCCAGTGGGAGAAAAAATACAAAGTTACCGTGAGCAAAAATCTGTGGAAACAGGTTCAATTATAGGATGAGGAGACAAAAAAATGATACCACAGGACTACCCATATCTTTTATTTGATCTGGATGGAACCCTGACCGACCCGGCAGAGGGAATCACAAAATGTGTCCAGTATGCGTTGGAATCCTTTGGGATAAAGGAGCCGGACCGGACAAAACTAAAACGGTTTATTGGACCGCCTCTTATCGATTCCTTTCAGGAATTCTATGGGATGAAGGAAGAACAGGCATTACAGGCGGTATCAAAATACCGGGAGCGTTTTAAAACCGTTGGCCTGTATGAAAACAAAGTGTACCCGGGTGTGAAAGAAATGCTGGAAGAGCTGCAGGCTGAAGGGAAAATCCTTGGGGTGGCAACTTCCAAGCCGGATGTGTTTGCAAACCGGATTCTGGAGCATTTTGGACTGTCCCGTTATTTTACGGTAATCTGCGGTGCCAGCCTGGATCATAAGGTGTTAAGCACGAAGGCGGCTGTAATCCGGGAGGCATTATCTGAACTGAAGATCAGACCGGAGGAAACAGAAGAGAAAGTTCTGATGATTGGTGACCGCAAACACGACATTCTTGGAGCCAGGGAAGCGGGAATCTGCTGTCTTGGAGTAGAATTTGGTTATGCGGAACCGGGAGAACTGAAAGAATACGGTGCCAGTTATATCGTACAGACGGTAGCGGAACTGCACGAAATATTACACGCAGGGAAGAAATCATATGATATAAGGGTCAAAAGTTAGAACTCGTTCCTGCTTGCAGGAAAAGAGTTCTGACTTATTGACCCGCGCACACATGAGCAAGTAGTGATTTTCCTTGGAAAATCAACGGATTGTGAATGTGTGTAGAATTGCGTGAGTTGCGGAGCAACGGAGCAATTCGTATATCAGTGAGTGTCAAAAGGTCATGAATATTATTGTCGTTTTTCCACATACTAACTCCATATCCAATGATTAGAAAGCAAAAGAATCATTATTTTATCATGGGAAAATGGAGGAAAATAGACTTGAAAGCTACAGGAATTGTACGACGTATTGATGATCTTGGACGCATTGTTCTTCCAAAGGAAATCCGGCGCACACTGCGGATTCGTGAGGGAGATCCGTTGGAAATATTTACCGACCGGGAAGGTGAAATCATTTTAAAAAAATATTCACCGATTGGAGAGCTGAGCCAGTATGCAAAGGAATATGTAGAAGCGCTGTCCCAGACAACGGGGAATACGGTCTGTATCACAGACCGGGATCAGATTATAGCCGCTTCCGGGCAAAACCGTAAAGATCTGTTAGAGAAACCCATCAGCCAGCAGTTAGAGCGGGTAATTGAAGAGCGCAGTGTGATCCTTGCGAAGGACAAAGAAAAAGAGTACTGCGCGATTGCCCAGGAAAACGAGGAATATCAGTGGGAAGTCATAGCACCGATTATCTGCGAAGGAGATGCCATTGGTTCAGTCATTATGGTTACCCGGGATAAGCAGGCAAAATTTGGAGTGACTGAACAGAAACTTGCAACTTGCGCAGCGGTATTTATCGGAAAGCAGTTAGAACAGTAACGGCATGACGAGTAAAATTTGTTTCTAAGAAGGGAAATCTTGATTAAAATCCCGAAATTGCCGTATTTTTGGAAATATATGCCGAAAATTCCTTGACAAATGCCATAGATAAGTTTATAAATAGATTGATAGGAAATTAACCCTAGATGATTTGTCTCTGGAACGGATTAAGGCGTTATGGGATTGGTCGTCGGAACGAGAGAGAGAATCTCTACAATAATTATTTTAGAGGAGGAGCCCATCCATGAACAAGGCAGAATTAGTAGCTGCAATTGCAGAAAAGACAGAGTTATCCAAAAAGGAATCTGAGAAAGCATTAAAAGCATTCATTGATGTTGTAACTGAGGAATTAAAGAAGGGTGAGAAGATCCAGTTAGTTGGATTCGGTACATTCGAAGTTTCTGAGAGAGCAGCAAGAGAAGGAAGAAATCCTCAGACAGGAAAAACAATGAAGATTGCAGCTTCCAAAGCTCCTAAGTTCAAAGCTGGTAAAGCTTTAAAGGACGAAATTAATCAGTAGTCATTGATGGCAGGGAAGAAAGAGTCACTCAGATTGTCTGGGTGGCTTTTTTCGTATCACTTGTCTGTTTCTCCCATTGCACTAGAGAATCCAGATAGCAGGTGGGGCTGCGGGAAAATCCATGTGGGAAGTTTTAGTCACTTACAGAAAGGAAGAAATGGTATGAGAATTGATAAATATCTGAAAATATCCAGACTGATCAAGCGCCGGACGGTTGCTAATGAAGCCTGTGATGCTGGCCGGGTGCTGGTAAATGGGAAAGTAGTTAAGGCATCTTTTGATGTAAAGGAAGGAGACATCATTGAGATTGGATTTGGAAATAAACAGGTAAAGGTAGAAGTGCTGTCCGTTCAGGAAACCGTACGGAAAGAAGAGGCAAAGGAGTTATACCGGTTCCTTTAGGTTGAATGTTTTTCGCATCTTTTGCATATATATTGGTAACAGTTCAGCCCGCGCCATTCGCAAAGCCGCACCTTCGATGCTTTCTCGCTGCTATGCAGCGAACTTTGCTCATAATCTGGCGCTCAGTTCATAACCTGTATAACAGGCGAATTCATGCAAGCATGATTCGCTTGTTATACAGGTTATGGCTGAACTGTTACATATATTGTTGAACGAGGATAATATCCTTAAAGGACGGGAAGGAGCGAAAGGTGTATGATGGAAGAGAAAACAACGGTTTTAGAAAACCAGAAGCTGAATCTTCTGAACCGGGAGAAGCTCACGTTGACTGGAATTCATGATGTGCTGTCATTTGATGCGAATGAAGTTCTTCTGGATACCTGCCAGGGGATTCTGATGATCCGCGGAGATGAACTTCATGTGAGCCGCCTGACACTGGAAAAGGGAGAGGCTGATATAGATGGCCGCATTGACAGTCTTACTTATTCCAACCAGGGACCGGGGAAAAATGGGGAGTCCATCTGGAACCGGCTGTTCAAATAGAGGGATTCATCTGATTGGTAACAGAAAATGGAATTGATCTGGAATTGCGGCTGTTGTGTGTATCTTATATCAGTGGAATCATCATTGTATTTGCCTATGATATATTGGGAATCATCCGGTCGTCGGGGCACCATGGCCGGATCCTGCGTTTTTTGGAAGAATTGGCATTCTGGGGAAGCGCCGGCTGGTGGCTGTTTTCCATCCTGAACTGGGCAAATTACGGGATTATCCGGTATTTTTCTATGCTGGGGCTTTTTTTCGGGATGATCAGTTACCGGATCACGGTAAAGGATGTGTTTCGACAGACAGGTGTGCGTCTTATTCTCTGGGGGAAAGAGAAGACAGTACGCGTTCTTCGTTTCTTACTAAAACCGGTTTTATATGCCGGAAAGCGGATTTTCTGGTTCTTTGAGTTCTGGTACCGGAAAGGAAAACGAAAATTACAGTTGAAACAACGGATAAAAAAGATTAAAATAAGAGTAGTACATAAACTGGAGAGGAAGGAATTACATGGCAGGCAGAAGAAGTCGGAAAAAGATTGATAAAAAGAAGAAATTGATGCGCAATTTCCGTGAATGGAAAAAGAACTTCAAACGAAGCGGGATGGGGCTTGTGTTTGTTGTGCTGGCACTGTTATGCGTTGCTTTGTCGCTGAAAAAGATTCAGCTTATTCAGACAAAGGAAGCGAATGAAAAGAAGATTGCCCAGCTTAAGAAGGAAAAAAAGGAACTGAACGAAGACAAGAAAGAACTGCAGGAATACAGTGAGTATACAAAAACAAAGCAGTATGTGGAGGATATAGCCAGAGAACAGCTTGGACTGGTATACGAAGATGAAATCATATTTGAAAGCAACTAACCAGGCGATGTCGAAAAATGAATACGAAACAAAGTGCTTGAGGGACTGTTTTTGACAAAATAAACCAGTCCTTTCCTTTTATAATATCCCACAGACCTTTTTGGAATGTAAAAAAAGTGAGGTGGGGATGAAATGATGACGCATGAACGATTAGTAAGGAGGCAGAGAAAATCTTTTATCCGGGATGTGTTCCGTACGATGACACAGCGGAAGATGGAAGATTTTCAAACCTCCTTTTCTCAATTAGCCCGGTCCTTTCACCAGATGGCAAGACCGAAAAAAACATATGAAGCGGCTCAGATGGATCAGATCATCCTTGGGGTGACAGAAAAAGTCTGTAAAAAATGCAGTAATTATCAAAGCTGCTGGGAGAAGGAAGATGGAATGGCTAAAGATGCGGTCTGTGCCATTACAGATACCGTGTTGCAGAATAAACCGCCAAAAGAGACCGTGTTTTTGGATGCATTTCAGGATTCCTGTGTCCATCTGGGGCAGTTGATGAGAGAAACCCAGCAAGGTGTAGGGATTGCCCAGGCAAATCTGTTATGGTATAACCGGCTGGTAGAGAGCCGGGAAGCCATGGCAGACCAGTTTCAGGAAATGTCAGAGATATTTGGACAGCTGATAAAGCCGGGGGATGAACAGCTGTATGAGATCGAGCAGAAAAAGGAAAAAAAACTGCGCCGGCTGTTAGCGCGAAACGGCGTTGTGGTGTATGAACTGCTCCTTCTTAACCGCCAGAACCAGAGACAGGAAATCCACATACTGGCGCGGGTCAGGAAGGGAGAAACTGTATCCACAAAAGAAGTGTCCGCACTTCTTGTCAAAGTATTCGGGGAAACTTATCATCCGTCCGAGAAAACACCTCATGTAGTGCCGGAGAAGAAGACACCATTGATTTTTATCAAGGATGAAAGTTTTCATGTCCTGACCGGTATGGCGAAAAGGCAGAAGGATGGGCAACGTGTATCGGGGGATAATTACTCCATTCTGAATCTGGAAAATGGGAAAATGGTTATGATCTTATCAGATGGCATGGGATACGGCGAAAAGGCAGGGGCAGAGAGTGCCCGTTTTTTAAATTTGCTGGAACAGTTTCTGGATGCGGGCATCAGCTGTGATTCGGCAATACGGCTGTTAAATGCCATGCTGGTGCAGAATTGTGACAGCCGCATGTTTACCACACTGGATATGACGATGATCTGTCTCTATTCCGGGCTTGCAAAGATGGTTAAGATTGGTTCTTCCACGACATTTATCCGCAGAAAAGGATGGGTGGAAGCGATTTCTGCTACCAGCCTTCCGGTAGGAATTGTGAACCATATGGATGTGGAAACGGTTACGAAAAAACTCTATGATGATAATTATGTTATTATGGTTACGGACGGGGTGCTCGAAGCTATTCCCGGAGAGGAGAAGGAGGCTTCCCTAAAGGGGATCATTGAGCACTTAGAAAGCCGGAATCCACAAGGGATGGCGGAAGAATTAATCAAGAAGGTCCAGGATGGCAATGAACTGGTGAGGGATGATATGATGGTGCTTGTGTGTGGGTTCTGGAAGAAAAGCAGCTGTTGAAATGTGCAGAGAGAAAGAGTAGAATACAGGATGAAAGAACACAGATGATTGGAACAGATTGGATCAGAGAAGGATGAAGCGGAAAGTAAGAGAGACAATTATTCAATATGGAATGTTTCGGAGGGGAGACCGGGTAGTTCTTGGTGTGTCAGGAGGAAAAGACTCGGTCTGCCTTCTTCGCATATTAGAGGAACTAAGAGAAGAATTTGGGCTTTGCCTGTATGTGGTTCATGTGCATCACAAAATCCGGGAGAAAGAAGCAGACCGGGATGCAGCATTTACGCTGAAGCTGTGTGAGGAGCAGAACATCCCCTGCCGGATTACCGTCTGTGATGTGCCAAAGCTTGCCCAGGAAAGCGGCATGACGGTAGAAGAGGCGGGGAGAGCTGCAAGATACCAGGCATTTTACCAGGAAGCCGAACGGGTTGGCGCAGACAAAATTGCAGTGGCACATCATAAAAATGACCAGGCGGAGACGGTGCTTCTGCATCTTTTCCGTGGAGCATCGGTAAATGGGCTGGCTGGAATCCGGCCTGTGTCGGGGATGCTGGTACGGCCGCTGTTATTCTGCTCGCCATCGGAGATCACCGGGTATCTGGAAAGTATCCGGCAGATTTACTGTGAAGATGCTTCAAACATGGAGAATGTATATACCCGGAATTTTTTGCGCAACGAGCTGATCCCTGAGATTGAGGAGCGGATCAATCCAAACGTGCAGGAACGTTTATGCGGGCTTGCACAGGATATGGCAGAATGGAGCGACTATGTCAGCCTGCAATGTGATGCGGCACAAAACAGGGTGCTTAAAAAAGAAGAAAAACGGGTAACCTTTGATGTAGATGCTTTTTTGAAGGAACCGTTCGTTATCCAGAAAGAATTGGTCATGCGGGGACTTTCTTATCTGGCAGAGGGGCGGAAAGATCTGACAAGAACTCATGTGTCAGCAGTGCTTGATCTGTTTACCGGAAAGACTGGTCGTAAGGTAAACCTTCCTTATAGAATCGTGGCATGGAGATCTTATGAGCATGTCATGCTTGGACTTTTGTATCCCGGGAAGAAAGTCCCGGAAAAAAGTGAAAATCAGCGAGAGATTGCAGTGGATGTACCCGGAAGCTGCCGGCTTAAGTCTGGGGAGGAGCTGTATGAATTTTCTTTTTCCCTATGCCAGCCGGAGAATGAAAAAAAGACTTTTATCGAAATGATGGAAAAAAAGAATTATGGGTGTACGAAATGTTTTGATTATGATAGAATAAATAGCATGCTGGTTTTTCGCCACCGTCTGCCCGGAGATTATCTCGTACTGGATTTTTCCGGACATAGGCAGAAATTAAAGGATTATTTTATCAATGAAAAAATCCCGAAAGAACAGAGAGACCAGATCTGGGTGTTAGCAAGCGGCCCGGAGATTATCTGGATTCCCGGATACCGGGAAAGTCCCGGATTCTTTGTCCGGGAAGAAACCAAACGGATCTTGCTTATTACCGGGAAACCGGCAGCAGTATAAATGGAGGAAAAAATATGGAAACGAAGATTTCAGTATTGCTTTCCCAGGAAGAGGTAGAAAAACGCATTGTCAGCATGGCGGAACAAATCAATCAGGATTATCAGGGAAAACAGATTCACCTTATTGGAATCTTAAAGGGCAGTGTATTTATTGTCTGTGAACTGGCAAAATACCTTACCGTTCCGGTCACAATGGATTTCATGTCTGTTTCGAGTTATGGAGATGGAACGGAAAGCAGCGGCAGGGTAAAGATTGCCAAAGATCTGGATGAGGGAATTGAAGGAAGAGATGTGCTTGTCGTGGAGGACATCATTGATTCCGGAAGAACGCTTACTTATCTTATGAAAGTTTTATTGGCGAGAAATCCGGCGTCCCTTAAGCTGTGTACCTTGTTAGATAAGCCGGACAGGCGGGTGCCTGAGGCGGATGTTACCGTTGATTACGTGGGATTTGCCATACCGGATCAGTTTGTAGTGGGGTATGGCCTAGATTATGCACAGAAGTATCGCAATTTACCATATATTGGTGTTGTAGAAGAGTAGAATTCAGGAGGTAGATTTTTGAAAAAGCAGTATCGTGGTTACGGTTTTTTCGTAGCCGTTCTTATCATCGCATTGGCAGCTTTGTATTTCTCCGGTACGTTACAGGGAGTGAACCAGACTGTCTATAATTACAAGCAGTTTAAAAACGATATTGAGAGAAATGCGGAAAACATTAAAGAAGTAGACTTATACCAGAATGAAGAGACACCTTCTGGAAAAGTGATTGTAACGTATACGAATGGACGGAGAGTGTCCACTGCGCTGAGTGATGTATCCAAAGCAGAAGAACTGTTAGAGTCAAAGGATATTGTGTATTCCCTGCATGGTATATCCAAATTTGGGGAGACCCTGATGCAGGTAATCACAATCGTAGTAAATGTCATTATTATTTTTCTTTTAATTAACCTGATTATGAGCCAGGCAGGAGCAAGCGGCGGTGGCAAAATGATGGACTTTGGCAAAAGCCGCGCACAGATGTCCACAGACGAGGATCGGAAGATCACATTTGAAAATGTAGCCGGACTCCAGGAAGAGAAAGAAGAACTGGCAGAGATTGTAGACTTTTTAAAGAATCCTGCAAAGTACACAAAGGCAGGTGCCCGAATTCCAAAGGGCGTATTGTTAGAGGGACCTCCGGGAACCGGTAAAACCCTTCTTGCCAAGGCTGTGGCAGGAGAGGCAAAAGTGCCGTTTTTCAGCATATCCGGTTCGGATTTTGTGGAAATGTTTGTTGGTGTCGGTGCTTCCCGTGTCAGGGATCTGTTTGCTGACGCAAAAAAGAATGCGCCGTGTATTGTATTTATTGATGAGATTGATGCGGTAGCAAGACGCCGTGGCTCCGGACTTGGCGGGAGCCATGACGAACGGGAACAGACGTTAAACCAGATGTTAGTAGAGATGGATGGTTTTGGGGCAAATGAAGGAATCATTGTGATGGCTGCCACAAACCGGGTTGATATCTTAGACCCGGCGATTCTAAGACCAGGCCGTTTTGACCGGAAAGTGGTTGTCGGACGGCCGGACGTAAAAGGACGGCAGGAGATTCTTAACGTCCATGCAAAGAATAAATCTTTTGCCGAAGATGTGGATCTGGAAGTGATTGCCCGGACAACCGCAGGCTTTACCGGGGCAGATCTGGAGAACCTGTTAAATGAAGCTGCGATTCGTGCAGCAAAAGAAGACCGTACCTATATCAAAGAAGAGGATGTGAAAAAATCCTTTATCAAGATTGGAATCGGAACGGAGAAAAAGAGCCGTATCATTTCCGAAAAAGAAAAGAAGATTACCGCTTATCATGAGACCGGACACGCAATTTTGTTCCACCTTCTGCCGGATGTAGGACCGGTAAATACCATTTCCATCATTCCTACCGGACCGAGTGCGGCAGGGTATACGATGCCTGTACCGGAAAAAGATGAGATGTTTAATACAAAAGGAAAAATGCTGCAGGATATCATCGTATCTCTTGGCGGACGTATTGCAGAAGAGCTAATCTTTGATGATGTGACTACTGGGGCATCCCAGGATATTAAGCAGGCAACTGCCCGTGCCCGTGCCATGGTAACAACCTTTGGATTTTCTGATAAGCTTGGTATGGTTAATTACGAGTCCAGCGAAGATGAAGTATTTATCGGAAGGGAAATCGGCCGTGCCAGGACATACAGTGAGGAAACGGCTCACATTATTGATCAGGAAGTGAAAGCACTGATTGATGACTGTTATGCAAAAGCAAAGAAATTATTGCAGGAGAATATGGATGTGATGCACCGGTGTGCAGCCCTGCTTCTTGAGAAGGAACGGATTGGAAGAGAGGAATTTGAGGCATTGTTTGTAACAAGTGACGGGGCTTCTGAGACGGTTACCGAATAACCGCGGTAAATGTTCACAAAAAAAGATGCTATTATTTGTAAACTTTGTGCACACTTCTGTGGACACCTTTGCTATAATAACACTCGTAAACCCCAATACATTATATAGTTTTTGCTACACCCCATAAGTAACAAAATACCTTCTCCAAAAAAGGAACAGCTTAGCTGTTCCTTTTTTCCTTTCATACCGTTTTTTGTTCACACGAAACTGTATTCATATTTTGACGGAATCCATCGTTGCAAATCAGTTGTATTTCGGGAGTATTTATACTAAAATAGGAGAAGAGATTTCGTAATAGGTAAAGGAGAACGAACAAATGGAATTTAACGCTGCTTATAACCAAATGTCAAAATATGAGAAACGTTTTTTATACATTGACAATATGGTTCCCGTTATTAATACAGATGCATTTTTCAGCGATGGAACGGCAGAATACCGGTTTCCTCCTGAACCAATGCCTTATGATCAGGTGCGCATCCGTTTCCGTACCTGGAAAGAAAATGTAGAGAAAGTGTTTCTTGTGACATCCGATGAGAAGGTCTTGATGGAGAAAGAGGAAAACAATGACCAGCACTTTGATTTTTATACGGCTACGGTGTCTTTGACGGATCAGAAACTCACCTATTATTTTGAGATCGTATCCGGTAAGATTACCTGTTATTATAATGCCAAAGGAACCTTTACCAATGTTCTGGAAGAATATCATTTTTCCATCTGGCCGGGCTTTAAGACACCGGATTGGGCAAAAGGTGCGATTTTCTACCAGATTTATGTAGACCGTTTTTATAACGGGGATAAATCAAATGACGTGGTGAATGATGAATACCAATATATTGGAGAACATGTAAACCGGGTGGATGACTGGGGAAAATATCCCGCAACGATGGGAGTCCGGGAGTTTTATGGCGGAGATCTGGAAGGAGTCCGGCAGAAGCTTGATTACCTGGAGAATCTTGGTGTAGAAGTTCTGTATCTGAATCCAATATTTGTATCTCCATCGAACCATAAGTACGATATCCAGGACTATGACTATATCGACCCGCATTTTGGCGTGATTGTCAAAGATGAGGGGGAGCCTCTGGCACCGGGAGACAATGATAATTCCCATGCAAGCAAGTATATCTGCCGTGTAACGGACATGGAGAATCTGAAGGCAAGCAATGATTTTTTTGCAAGATTTATGGAGGAAGTCCACGCCCGCGGCATGAAAGTTGTGCTGGATGGTGTATTCAACCATTGCGGTTCCTTTAATAAGTGGCTTGACCGTGAGAAGCTGTACGAGAACCAGGAAGGATATTCCAAAGGAGCCTATGTGGATAAAGATAGTCCATATCATACCTTTTTCAAATTCTATGAGGATCAGTGGCCATATAATCACACCTACGATGGCTGGTGGGGGCATGACACACTGCCAAAGCTGAATTATGAAGACTCTCCAAAGCTGGAAGAATACATATTAAATATTGCAAAAAAATGGGTGTCTCCTCCGTACAATGTAGATGGATGGCGTCTGGATGTGGCTGCCGATCTGGGACATACCGGGGAATATAACCACCGGTTCTGGCAGAAATTCCGCAAAGCGGTGAAAGAGGCCAATCCAAATGCCATTATTCTTGCAGAACATTACGGAGATCCATCTTCCTGGCTTCAGGGGGATCAGTGGGATACGGTTATGAACTATGATGCGTTTATGGAGCCGATCACCTGGTTTCTGACGGGAGTTGATAAGCATAGTGATGAGTTCCGGGGGGATCTGTATGGCAATGCAGATGCATTCTGGGGTTCCATGAGCCATCATATGACACGGTTTAATACCCAGTCTTTACAGGTGGCAATGAACGAGTTATCCAACCACGACCACTCCCGTTTCCTCACCCGTACCAACCACTGGGTAGGCCGTACCGAGCATTTAGGACCACGTGCTGCAGAGGAAAATATTAACAAAGGAATTATGCGGGAAGCGGTTGTAATCCAGATGACCTGGCCGGGAGCACCGACGATCTATTACGGGGACGAGGCTGGCGTGTGTGGATGGACGGATCCGGACAACCGAAGAACCTATCCATGGGGCAGGGAAGATAAGGAAATGATACGGCTTCACAGAGAATTAATCCGGATTCATAAGGATTATCAGGCATTAAAAACCGGTTCGCTTATGTTTCTGCACGGGGAATATAATCTGATTGCCTATGGCCGGTTTGATGATCAGGAGAACTTTATCATCATTATCAATAACAATGAGAAAGATATGGAGATATCCCTGAAGGCATGGCGTGTAGGGCTTACCGCGGATCATATGCTGGTGTCCATGATTCAGACAAACCGGAACGGCTTTACTCTGGAAGCAATGCCATATTATGTAGAAAAAGGAACCCTTCGGATTAAGGTGCCGCCCCTTTCAGGAACGGTGCTTCGGGAAATGCCGGAACAGCTTCGGAATCATGAAGTTATCTAGATAAAATGATGGGAAAAGAGAGTGTTTTTCAAAGATCAAAACAAAATATTGCTATTTACTGTGCTGCCATTGCTTTCGTGGCACTTGTACGGGAGGTTATGCCCACAGAAGGGGGGATTTCCATATTTGCCGGACTGTTTAATTCGCTGGCATATCTGGGACTAATCCTCATCTGGGGGTATTCTGTTATGCAGCGGATCCAGTCAAAAGATATGAGACGGTGGCTGATGGGTGTTTCCGCACTTATGCTTGTATGGCTCCTGATGCGTATGGTGAAATACCGGTATTTTGAAGGAGTAATTGTCCGATACCTCTGGTACGGGTTCTATATTCCGCTGACTTTGATTCCTCTTTTTTTCTTTTTTGGGGCACTCTGTGCCGGGCGGAAAGAGCAGGTGCTATCAAAAAAATGGTATGTGCTGTTTATTCCTGCTGCTGTTTTGATATCAGGCATACTCACAAATGATTTTCACCAGCATGCTTTTTGTTTTTCAGCAGGTTTGGCAAATTGGGAGAAAGACTATTCTTATGGAATCTTATACTATGCCGATTCCTTTTGGATCTATGGTCTTTTTATTGCCGGGGTCTGTGTGCTCTTCTGGCGGAGTAAAATTCCCCGAAGTCGAAAAAGAATCGGACTTCCCTTTATCTGGTTTCCTATTGCAATATCCTATGTAATCTATTATGCCACAGGACCTTATTTTTTCCCTAGAAGGCTGTTAGAGATGCCGGAAGCATACTGCTTTATCATGATTGGTCTGTTGGAAACCTGTATCCAGACAGGGCTGATTCCGTCTAACATGGGGTACCACCATATTTTTATGGCATCCTCTGTCTCTGCACAGATTACAGATCAGGAAGGAAAACCAGTGTTTACTTCGAAAAATGCAGTTCCCATTTCTGACAGCCAGAGGAAGCAAACCGAGAACGAAGCAGTATTTATTGATGAAAATACCGTTTTAAAATGTGGTGCAATCCATGGCGGCAGAGTCTACTGGACCGATGATGTCAGAAGCATTAACCAGCTGAATAAAAGGCTGGGAGAGATTGGTAAAAATCTTGCAGGCGAGAATGAACTTTTACAGGCGGAAAGCAGACTGGTTAATCAAAGGGCGAAGACTGCCCGGCAGATCAGGCTGTATGATTCCATTACGGCATTGGTTACACCCCAGCTTGAAGAAATTGGTATTCTGGTCTCTGGTCTTAAGCCGGAATCGCCGGATTTTTATAAAAACATGAGTCATGCATGTGTGTTGAATGCCTATGTAAAGCGCCGCAGTAACCTGGCACTGTTAAGCCAGAAGCTGGAGTGTCTTTCCCTGGATGAACTCTTTTTATGCATCCGTGAATCGGCAGATTATCTCACACAATATGGCATTTTGTGTTCGGTATGGCAGAAGGGCACGTGCCAGGTATCCAGTCACCGGATAGAACAGTTTTATGAAGGGTTCGAGTCAGTAGTAGAGGGGGTACTTCCGGCTCTTACGGTGCTGCTTATCACACTTGGGGTTGAGAATGGCAAGCCGTTCTTGAAGCTTTCCATGGAGGGACTGAACGGTTTCCTGCCTTATACAGTGGAGGGGCTTTCCATGGAATATCAGGAGCAGGATGGAACCGCCTTTCTCAAATTAACTGGAAGGGATGGTGATTCCTGATGATGACCTTTCATGAATTGTCCGGTTTTGTGCAGGGGCTATGCCAGACGTGTATGACTTTGTTAGTGATTTTGTCCATGATCAGTCTCATATTTGCACTCAGTACCAGAGCGAAACGGTTTCCATTCTGCCTTAGCATCCTTCTTCTTTGTTTTGGGATTTTATTTCTGTGGTTAACGGTCTATGCAGTGGAGGAACAAAAGGAAGGGAAGACCACCTGGTTTGGACAGATTCCAATGGTGGTTCTTGCTATCCTCTTTTTTACCGATGCATCCATAAGTATCGTGAATTTTATTGGACTGATTCATTGGAAAAATAATCATATTACCCTTCATTCTGTCAAAGAAAGCATGGATCTTCTGCCTACAGCATTGTGTTATTATGTTGCAGGTGGAATGACTGCCCTGGTTAATCAGAAGATGACCAAACTGTCTCTTGCCCTTACGGGTCAGGAAGTGCTGAATGGGGAACAGTTCTGGGACTTGCTGAAAAAGTACAAAAATGAGGAGGGCATTGTTGTAGAAATACCTGGGGGCGCTTTTTACAGTTTTTCCCAAAAACGTCTGACTGTTGGGAATCGCGAGCTTTATGAAATAATTGCCATGGATGTTACAGCCAGCTATCAACTGAGCCAAAAACTCAAGGAGGAAAATGAGCACCTAGAGCAGATGAATGAGAGGATGCGTAAGTATAACCAGGATGTGGAGATGGCAGCCAGGGAGAAGAAAATTCTTGCGGCCAAAGTCCATATTCATGACAATATTGGACATTTGTTATTGTCTGCAAAACGTGTGCTTTCCATGCCTGCGGGTGATGCAAAGCAGGAGAGGGAACAGCTTCTTAGAGTGTGGCAGCAGGATACAACTCTTTTTATCAGTAACCAGGAAGAACAATGCTGTGGAGGCCGTTTTTTGGATTTGGAAACGGCTGCTGCAAGTCTGGGAATTAAAATTGACTATTGTGGGCATCTACCGGTAAAAGACAGGCGTGCTTCGGATACTCTGTCGTTGATTGTACACGAGTGTCTTACCAATGCATTCTCCCATGCCCAAGCTACCAGGCTTGAAGTGTGCCTGGAGGAGGCTGGCGAATGTTATAATATTAATTGTACCAATAACGGGAAGAGACCCGAAGAGCCTGTGAAAGAGGGAGGAGGGCTGTCTTCTCTGCGCAACCATATTGAGGAAGAAGGCGGGATGATGAGCATAACCAGTTATCCTGCATTTAAACTTTCTGTTACTCTGCCGAAAGGAAGTGATGAATTTGGAAAAAAAATATAGGGTGATGGTCGTAGAAGATCAGGCTATGCCCCGCCAGCTTTTTGAGATGCTGGTGGATTCTTCCGAATATTATGAGCTTGCAGTATCCATTGATAATGCCACAACCGCTGATATCTATTGTCTGAACCAGCAGATTGACCTGGTTTTGATGGATGTGGTTACCAGACAGGGGAACAGTGGCCTGGATGCTGCCGCACGGATAAAAAAGAAACATCCAAAGATTAAGATTATTATCGTCACCTCAATGCCGGAGTGCTCCTGGATTGACCGGGCAAGGGCAATTGGTGTGGAAAGTTTCTGGTATAAAAATGCCAGTACAGAATCCATTCTGTCGGTTATGGACCGGACGATGGCAGGCGAGTCCGTATATCCGGATGCGCCTCTCGCCCAGCCGCTGGGGCTTGCGGTGAGTACGGACTTTACGGCACGGGAACTGGAGGTTTTGCGGGAAATGACAGGGGGATATACCAATCCGGAGATTGCCAAGCATTTATATATCTCCGTGGCCAGTGTGAAAACCCATATTCAAAACATGCTGGATAAAACGGGCTTCCGCAACCGTACAGAGTTGGCTGTCAAGGCAAGGGAGTGTGGAGTGGTGATCCTGGATTCAAAAAAATAGCCGGCTGATGGATGTGACGGTTTATTCTTTTATCTATAATAATGATATGAGGGTCAAAAGGTATTTTGCCCCTCATTTGATACACGAATTGCTCCGTTGCTACGCAACTTCCGCAATTCTACACACATTCGGAATCCGTTGATTTTCTAGGGAAAATCACTGCTTCCTCATGTGTGTGCAGGTCAACAAGTCAGAACTCTTATCCTGCAAGCAGGAACGAGTTCTGACCTTTTGACCCTTGTATCATAATAATCTAAGGGATAATTGTATATACATTCAGAAAAATAGGAAGAAGGATGAGAATTGAAGAAAGCAGCCATAGCTGGATTTATATTACTTTTACTGGGAGGTATTTTTTTCGGCATTTATTCATTGCTTCCAGACCATGATTATGGTGGCGTAACAAATGTGGAGATCAATGCTGCTATGTATGCAGACCTCTCGGAAGACGGAACCAAAATAGCAATCAATGATTCTTATGAAAAAATATACTGTATAGATAAAAATACTGGCCGGATGGAGTACCTGGTAGATCAGTTACAGGGTCCGTGGGATTATTTTGAGGACGTTTTATTTGATCAGGAAGAGAATCTGTATGCTTATCTTCTGGAAATGGATGAGGATGGCGCGGTTACCATACGGGAAAGTATAGTAAAATACAGCTCTTCTGGAAAAGAACTTGGGAGAATTGTCTGTTATGATAAAGAGCGGGATGGAGAACGTCTACAGCAGACAGATGAGTGTGTTTTTGGAATCCATATAAAGGATGGATATGTTTATTATACAATTTATACGAATGGACGTCTTAATCTGATGAGAGGAAAGATAGGGGGAGAAAGTGAATGTCTTTCCACCTGCAGCTTTCATGATTCCCGTAATCTGAGATGGTGTGTTGAGAGTGGGGAAGGAGGACACATTACCTGCTGGTCGAATAGTGATGTGGGACATGTCTCAGAGGATGGTATCTATACATCACTATATCAGTTCCATTACCGGATTGACAGCCAGGAGGCGGATAATATACTGCCTGGACAGTGTCTTTATGAGAACGGGGTATTATATATTCTGAATAAAGATCTTGCAAATGAAATCTATGCCTATGATGGAGAGAACATGAAAAGGCTTGTGGATCTGAAGGAGTTATATGGGCTTGGAGATATGACCCAGGAAGAATATGTTGATTTCTGCATTGACCATATGATGTATGTCATGCGCTATGAGAATGGTCTGTTAGAGATTGCCAGCGCTTCAACCTTGTTTTTTTATGATCTGGCCACTGGTGAAATTGAAACAGTGGAAGGACATTTTTCTCTGCCTGCGAAGCAATGGATTGTTTCGGTATGTAAAACTGTTCTGCCGGCAGTGGGGGCGCTGTTAGCCGCCGCAGGATTGGTTTTGGTAATCGGAAGTGTTATGAGATGGCGGGTAACAATTCGTTCTAAGCTGATTCTCACTATACTTCCAGTGGTAATCATTGGATTCAGTGTGACTACGGCTGCTATTTTAAAACAGGTAGAAAATAATTATTATGAAACGATCCATGAGGAATATGAGGCGGTTAGTGAACTGGCAGTCAAACAGCTTGATCCGGAATTGATTGCTTCCATTGACGGAATTGAGGATATCGAAAACGGGAATCTGGAAAAATTAAAGAAACAGGTGGACGAGATTTTCTTTAGCAGTGATCTTGACTGGAGTGAAGAAATGATCGTGAATATTTTCTCTTATGATGAAAGTGGAGTAAACCGTATTCTGTTTGGAACAGAGAACCGTGACAGCTTTTTTGACTATATTTATTTTACCACAATAGATAAACTGGAACCTGAGAGAGTGGGAAACACAGATACTTATGTTACAACCAGCCACACCGGTATTGAACAGTATATCGATGTTGTTACATTGATCCGGGATGAGAACGGTAAAATTATTGCTATGCTGGATTTATCCGGTTATCTTGACCGGTATGCCAGGACACTTTATGAGATAAAAAAAGACATTGTGATGAAAAGTATCCTCCTTGTATCCTGCCTTGCTCTGTTGATTTTTTTAATCACAATGTACATAAACCGCAAGCTGAGAAAAACCACAGAGGTTATTCAGGAGATTTCGAATGGAGATTTTTCAGTACGTGTGGAACGCCTGTCAAGAGATGAGCTTGGAATTATCGGACAGGGTGTAAATAATATGGCAATGCAGATTGAAAAGATGTTTGAGGAGAAGGACGATTTTGCATTGCAGGTGATTGAAGCACTGGTAGGTACCATTGACGCAAAGGATAAATATACGAATGGTCATTCCCTGCGTGTGGCAAAGTATTCCAGGGAGATTGCAAAACGGCTTGGGAAAAGTGAAGAGGAACAGCTTGATGTGTATTATGCAGGACTTTTACATGACATTGGAAAAATTGGTATTCCGGATCATATTATTAACAAAACATCGCGGCTGGATGACGATGAATATGCCAGAATTAAAACCCATCCGGTGATAGGGAATGAGATCTTATCCAAACTTTCTTCTCTGCAGTATATATCCATGGGGGCTTATGGCCATCATGAACGCTATGATGGGAAAGGGTATCCACAGGGATTAAAGGGAGAAGAGATTCCGGAGATCGCCCGGATTATCGGTGTGGCAGATGCCTATGATGCCATGACTTCTAACCGGAGCTACCGGAACGCCATGTCCCAGGAAAAGGTGCGAAGGGAAATTGAAAAAGGAAAGGGAACCCAGTTTGATGCCCGGTTTGCTGAGATTATGCTGGAATTGGATACGCTTTATGAGAAAGAAATCTATGGGCACTTTTGAAGTGACCGTTCAGCCGTGACGAGCGCACAGCTGCCAGAAGCATGCAGAATGTAACAGTTCAGCCGTGACGAGCGCACAGCCGCCGGAAGCTCGCAGAATATCAGGTATCATGAAATACTGCTTGCATATTCGGGGAAATCTGGTATAATATTACCTTGTCAGGACGATTTTGGGCGGATTCCCGAGTGGCCAAAGGGGACAGACTGTAAATCTGCTAGCGATGCTTTCGAAGGTTCGAATCCTTCTCCGCCCAGTTCGCACGTAAGCAATGAAACTACATGCTTAAGTGCTCATAACAAGCCGATTACTAAGCTCGGAAAAACCTCGCTAAGGGCATCGGCATGTATCGCACGTAAGCGATGAAAATACCATCGCTAAGTGCTCATAACAAGCCGGCGTGGCGGAACTGGCAGACGCACAGGACTTAAAATCCTGCGGGACTTATACTCCCGTACCGGTTCGATTCCGGTCGCCGGCATATGGTTTAGAATAAGGGAAACATTGAGTGTATCAGTGTTTCCCTTATTTTGACAAATAAATTATGACGATAGGATTAGGTCTATGCTCTTTATTTTTTTTTACTTTCCTGTTCTTTTATGATACACTTTAGGTCGGTGTCGTAGCTCCTTGAAAGTAAGAAAAATAAATGAGAAAAACATGTATCTGAGAAACTGGATAACCTTTCCTTATAAGCCGGAAAGCGTGAATGATCCAAAAGTAATTTGAATATAAATATGATGTTTAGAAAATATTAAATAATGAATGATGAAAGAAATATAACGGAGGTGTGAAGATGGCAATTATTTTGAATAATCTTCATGTGGATTGCTATAGAGGAATAAAAGCACTTGAGTTAGATGGATTCAATCATGTAAATATATTGGTTGGAGATAATAATGCGGGAAAAACATCTGTAATGGAAATGATATGTGCATTAAGTGCTCCTCTTTCTTTAAGTGTATGGAATGAAATAGCAAAAAAGAAGAGTGATTTTTATAGAGGAATAATGTTTTATTCGGCTTATCGGAATATTTTCCCGATAGATAATGATAAACGAATAGCATTTACAGGGGATTATCATGAATCTGATTCGCTTTCTGTTTGCATGACTGCTGAAGAATATAAAACTACAATTTCTGAGAGAGAATTAAATAGATTAAACGGTCTTATGCGAACGGGAAATCAAAATATAGAAGATACGTATGTAGATACAAATGTTTTAGAGTTATGTATAACAGCTAATTTAGAAGAAGTAGAATTTGAAATATATGATTTTCAAAAAAGACCTCCTAGAAGACCAATAAGTGAAAATGGAAAAATAAGAGTAATGACAAATACAGCTTTTATTGAACCAAGAGATGGATTAGAGAATGATTTCTCATATATGAAAAAGGTGATTTTAGATTCTGAATATCATGACCAGTTGATAGAGATTTTAAGAGAGTTTGATCCAACGATAACGGGAATTCTTGCGGTTGAAGAAATGGGAAATACTGTATATTACGTTAGAACCAGTGATCATACAAATGCAGTCCCTATCTCAGTATATGGAGATGGTCTTAAGAAAGCCTTAATTATTTTTGCTACGTTAGCATCAAATAAGGATGGTATTGTACTTATTGATGAAGTTGAGGCATCAATTCATACTTCAGCGATGAATAAAGTTTTTTCAACTCTTATTAGTTGGGCGAGACGATTGAACATACAACTTTTTGTTACTACGCATAGTAAGGAAGTGTTAAACACGTTGTTGAATTGTGATAGTGAGTATCGGGACGGTATTAATGTATATACACTATATCGAACTGAACAGAAAAACTATGTGAGAAAATTAAGTCGTCAGGGAGCACTTGACTTACAAAATAAGATGGGGATGGAAATTAGATAATGAATAGTTTGATTTTATGTGAAGGGAAAACAGATTGTGTTCTTCTTCAATACTATTTGGAAAAAGTGCATTCATGGATTAGAATCGGTGGAAGCTCTTTTCATGCTGTTAATAAGTCGTGGAGTAATTTGTTTGCAAAAGATGGTAATAACTTAATAATATCAGAGACAAAGGGGTGTAATAGACTTTCGGATGGGCTGATTACTGCAGTCAATAGAAACGAGAATGCAGCACCAGGGAGTAATGATGAGTTTTTTGATAGAATTGTAATATTTTCGGATAATGATGAAACGGATACGATCGCTAATATGATTAGCGATATACACAATAAATTACATACTACATCAGCATCGTTTGCTTCACCAATTCAGAAGGATGCATGGAATAAAGTTTCTATACAGTCAATAGAAGGTGTGAAAGAATTCGAACTATATGTTATGTTCATTCCATTCGATGAAAATGGTGCGCTTGAAACATATTTACTGAATTGTATCGGAAGTAATGATGCTTATGATAAGGGGATAATTGATAAATGTAATTCCTTTGTAGATACAATAGATCCTAATGATAAATATTTAAGTCAAAGAAGATTAAAAACTAAAGCAAAATTTGATGTGTATTTTTCTGTTAGAACAGCAGCAGACCAATATGCTGAAAGACAAAATATTTTAAAATCAGTTGCATGGGAAAATTATGACACGATTAGAGCTGATTTTAAGATGTTTGCCGACTTGGGATGATTAGTGCAACATATCTGTAAGATGACTTTCGGGTTATTTTATATCAAAATAGCTGCATAACTTCTGGTTCATGGGAAACTTTTTGGAACGGTCAGTTCCGTACACCAAGACATATCATTAAAATGATGGTCGCTTTGGTAAAGCCAAGACCTGATGATATTATTATAGACCCTGCAATGGGTTC